>NZ_BAAGZI010000211.1:0-9966 GCF_054778695.1 Actinocorallia lasiicapitis | reverse complement strand
CTGCGCCGCCCGATCGTCGCGCTCGGCCGTCAGGGCGGGCTGTGGACTCCGTCCGCCACGCTCCTCGCCGACGTCCGCGCGATGCTCGTCGAGCCGCCACCGCGCCGCCCCGTCCTCCTTAACTGACCGTCACCGCGCCGTCCCGGTTCACCAGGTGATGGCGGGCGGCGGCAGCGCCGGATCGGCGGCCGGCCACTCCAGCGGGGAACCGAGCGGGACCAGCTGCTCCATCTGCTTGAGGAACCACGGCGACGCGCGCGGGTCGTCGCGCAGCGCCATGACCCCCGCCCAGGTGCGCCACTCCAGCGCCTCGACCTCGGCCGGGTCGCGCACCGGCTCGCCCGTCACCCGCGCCCGCACGACGGGGCACCATTCGAACTCGACGATCCCGTCCTGCTCGGCCCGGTAGACGAACTCCGGCAGGATCAGGGTCACCTCGCGGGCGTCGAGCCCGAGCTCGGTCCTGATCCGCCGGGTGGCGGCCTCGCGGAGGGTCTCGCCGGGCGCCGGATGCCCGCACGCGCTGTTGGTCCAGACGGACGGGAAGCTCCGCTTGGCGTGCGCCCGCTGTGTCAGCAGGATGCGACCTTCCTCGTCCACGAGATAGGAAGAGAAGGCCAGATGGAAAGGTGTGTCGCCGTGATGGCTCTCCGCTTTGGGGGCCGTTCCGGTGCTGTGTCCCGCTTCGTCCAACAGGACGATCTGCTCCGCCATGGTGATCATCATCTCCCTCGCTCCGCGTGCTGCGCCAACCGGCATTAAACTCTCCACAACCACGGGAAGCAGGGGCCTGCTTCGAGAGTCGTATAGATCGTGGGCCTCACCGCCATAGGAGATGACCCGATTGAGCCTGCTTGAGTCGATCAAAGGTCCTGACGACCTGAAGCGCCTGCCCGTCGAGGCGCTGCCCGAGCTGCACGCGGAGATCCGCGCGTTCCTCGTCGACGCCGTCGCCAAGACGGGAGGCCACCTCGGTCCGAACCTCGGTGTGGTGGAACTCACCGTCGCCTTGCACCGGGTCTTCGACTCGCCGCGCGACAGGATCCTGTTCGACACCGGTCATCAGGCCTATGTCCACAAGTTGCTGACGGGCCGCCAGGACTTCGGCGACCTGCGCCGCAAGGGCGGGCTCAGCGGCTACCCGAGCCAGGCCGAGTCCGAGCACGACGTGATCGAGAACTCGCACGCCTCGACCGCGCTCTCCTGGGCCGACGGCATCGCCAAGGCGTTCCAGGTCCGCGGTGAGGACGACCGGCACGTGATCGCGGTCGTCGGTGACGGCGCCCTGACGGGCGGCATGTGCTGGGAGGCGTTGAACAACATCGCCGCGGGCAAGGACCGGCCGGTCATCATCGTGGTCAACGACAACGGCCGCTCCTACTCCCCGACGATCGGCGGCCTCGCCAGCCACCTGTCCGACCTGCGCGTCACCCAGGGGTATGAGAAGGCGCTCGACCTGGTGAAGAAGACGGTGCCGCGGGTACCGGTCGCCGGCGAGCTGGCCTATGAGGCGCTGCACGGCATCAAGAAGGGCCTCAAGGACATCCTGCAGCCGCAGGCGATGTTCGAGGACCTCGGCATGAAGTACGTCGGCCCGATCGACGGCCATGACGAGCAGGCGATGGAACGTGCCCTGCGCAAGGCGCGCGGGTTCGGCGCCCCGGTGATCGTGCACGCGATCACCAGCAAGGGCAAGGGCTACGCCCCGGCCGAGCAGAACGAAGAGGACAACATGCACGGCGGCGGGTCGTTCGACCCCGCGACCGGCAAGTCCGCCCCCAGCTCGACGCCCGGCTGGACCAAGGTGTTCAGCCAGGAGATGGTGCGGATCGGCGGCGAGCGCGCCGACGTCGTCGGCATCACCGCGGCGATGCTGCACCCCGTCGGCCTGGCCGCGTTCGCCGACGCCTACCCCGACCGCATCTACGACGTCGGCATCGCCGAGCAGCACGCCGCCACCTCGGCCGCCGGTCTGGCGCTGGGCGGCCTGCACCCGGTCGTCGCGATCTACGCGACCTTCCTCAACCGCGCCTTCGACCAGGTCCTGATGGACATCGCCCTGCACAGGCAGGCCGTCACCTTCGTGCTGGACCGCGCGGGCGTCACCGGCGACGACGGCGCCTCCCACAACGGCATGTGGGATCTGTCGATCCTCGCGCTGATCCCGGGGATGCAGATCGCCGTTCCGCGCGACGGCGCCCGGCTGCGGGAACTGCTCCGCGACTGCCTGGACATCACCTCGGGGCCGTCCGCGATCCGCTTCCCCAAGGGCCCGGTCTTCGCGGACGTCGAGCCGGTCGGCAGGCTCGGCCGGATGGACGTGCTGTTCGACCGTCCCGGCAAGGACGTGCTGATCGTCGGGGTCGGTTCGATGGCCGTCTGCGCGAAGGACGCCGCGGAGCGCCTGATCGACCAGGGCATCGACGCCACCGTCGTCGACCCGCGCTGGGTGAAGCCGCTCGACCCCGAGCTCGCCGAGGCGGCCGCCGCCTACAAGCTCGTGGTCGTCATCGAGGACAACGGCCGGACGGGCGCGGTCGGCGACGCGGTCGCCCGTCAGCTCCGTGACGCGGGCGTGGACGTCCCGATCCGCACCTACGGCATCCCGCAGGAGTTCCTGGACCACGCGTCCCGCGCGCAGATCCTCGGCGAGATCGGCCTCACCCCGCAGGACGTCGCACGCGAGATCACCGAGACCGTCGCGAAGGTGACCAACCGCAGGACGTTGAGGTCACGCGTCGCCGGACGCTGACTTGTTACGGTGTGTAGTTCCATTGAATACACACCGTGGCGAGGGTCCGTGACCAGCAGTCTGTTCCGCACCAAGACGATCGAGCAGTCGATCAAGGAGACCGAGGAGCCGGGCCACCGGCTTCGCAAGACGCTGTCCGCCTTCGACCTCACCGTCTTCGGCATCGGCGTCATCGTCGGCACGGGCATCTTCGTGCTGACCGGCATCGTCGCCAAGAACTACGCAGGACCGGCCGTCGCGATCTCGTTCGTGTTCGCCGGGATCGTCTGCGGTCTGGCCGCGCTCTGCTACGCCGAGTTCGCCTCGACGGTCCCGGTGGCCGGCTCGGCGTACACCTTCTCCTACGCGACGATCGGTGAGTTCCCCGCCTGGATCATCGGCTGGGACCTCATCCTGGAACTGGCGCTCGGCGCGGCGGTCGTGGCCGTCGGCTGGTCGGGCTACGCCACGTCGCTGCTGGACGGCATGGGCGTGCACCTGCCCGAGAGCCTGGCGGGCGAGAACGCGACCTTCAACGTGCCCGCCGTGATCGTCGTGCTCTGTGTGACGGCGCTGCTGGTGATGGGCGTCAAGGTGTCGTCGCGGGTGAACGCCGTGATGGTCGTGATCAAGCTGAGCGTCATCGCTCTGGTGATCGTCGCGGGCCTGTTCTTCGTCAAGGCGAAGAACTACACGCCGTTCATCCCGCCGCCCAAGAGCACCCCGGGGATCGACGGCTGGGCGGCGCCGCTGCTCCAGGTACTGACCGGGGTCACGCCGCAGGCGTTCGGCTGGCTCGGCATCTTCGGCGCCGTCGCGATCGTTTTCTTCGCCTACATCGGCTTCGACGTGGTCGCCACGGCCGCCGAGGAGTCCCGCAACCCGCAGCGCGACCTGCCGATCGGCATCATCGCCTCGCTGGTGATCTGCACCGCGCTGTACGTCGCGGTCTCGCTGGTGCTGGTCGGGATGCAGCACTACTCGCGGCTGAGCGAGGACGCGCCGCTGGCCGACGCGTTCAAGGAGGTCGGCCACCCGTTCTTCGCCTCCCTGATCAGCATCGGCGCGATCTTCGGTCTGACGACGGTCGTGCTGATCCTGCTGCTCGGCCAGAGCCGGGTGTTCTTCGCGATGAGCCGGGACGGCCTGCTCCCCAAGTGGCTGTCGGAGGTCCACCCGAAGTACGGCACCCCCGCCCGTTCGACGGTCTTCATGGGGACCATCGTGGCGATCCTGGCGGGGCTGATCCCGCTGTCGGCGCTGTCGGAACTGGTCAACATCGGCACGCTGTTCGCGTTCGTGGTCGTCGCGATCGGGGTGGTCGTGCTGCGCCGCACCCGGCCCGACCTGCCGCGCTCGTTCCGCTGCCCGGGTGTGCCGTTCGTGCCGGCGCTCGCGGTGCTGGGCAGCCTGTTCGTGATGCTGAACCTGCCGGTCGAGACCTGGGTGCGGTTCCTGGTCTGGATGCTGCTGGGCAGCGTCCTGTACTTCACCTACGGGCGCAAGCACAGCCGGTTGCGGGAACGGTCCGGGAACGGGGATCAAGTCGTGATCTGAGCGGCCATGGCGTCAAGGAACCGGTTGCGGGCACAATCTCCACTGTGACGGACTATACGGTCGCAGTCGTCGGAGCCGGGCCCGCCGGACTGTACGCTGCCGAGGCCCTGGTCAAAGGCGGCGTCAAGGTCGATGTGATCGACCGGCTGCCGACCCCTTACGGGCTGGTCCGGTACGGCGTCGCACCGGACCACAAATCCATCAAGGCCATCGCCAAGTACCTCCAGCGGGTGCTGGAGCAGCCGGGTGTCCGGTTCTTCGGCTGTGTCGAACTGGGCCGCGACCTCAGCCGCGACGACCTGCTGAACTGCTACGACGCGGTCGTCTACTGCACGGGCGCGATGGTGGACCGCCGGCTCGGCATCCCCGGCGAGGATCTGCCGGGCTCGATCGCGGCCACCGACTTCGTCAACTGGTACTGCGGCCATCCCGACGCCGCCGCCCACTCCTTCGACCTGTCGGTCGAGGAGGTCGCGGTGATCGGCGTCGGGAACGTCGCGGTCGACGTGGTCAGGATCCTCGCCAAGACGGCCTCGGAACTGCGCGACACCGACATCCCCGAGCACGTCCTGAACGCCCTGGACTCCTCGAAGGTCCGCCGGATCCATCTGATCGGCAGACGCGGTCCCGCGCAGGCCAAGTTCACCACCAAGGAGGCCAGGGAGCTCGGCGAGCTGCCCAGCGCCTCCGTCCACGTCGACCCGCGCGATCTGGAGCTCGACCCCGCGTCGGCGGCGCTGGCCGACAGCGACCGGCACGTCCGCGCCAACCTCGCCGCGATGGCGAAGTGGACGGCCACCCCGCCCGACGCCGCCCGCCGGATCGATCTGCGGTTCTGGCTGGCGCCCACCGAGATCCTCGGCACCGACCGGGTCGACGGGCTGCGCCTGGAGCGCACCGTGCCGGTCGAGGGCGGCATCGCCGGGACGGGCGTGCTGGAGACCCTCGACGTCGGCGCGGTCGTCCGCTCGGTCGGCTACCGGAGCGTCCCGCTGGAGGGCGTGCCGTTCGACGAGCGCGCCTCGGTGATCGTGCACGACCGCGGCAGGATCCGCGACGGCGAGTACACGGCGGGCTGGATCAAGCGCGGTCCGAGCGGGGTCGTCGGCACCAACAAGTCCGACGCGGCCGAGACAGTGACGTCCGTTCTGGCCGATCTGGGGGCCCGACCACGTCCGATCGGTGATCTGGAAGCCCTCCTGACATCCCGCGGCGTCCAATTCGTCACCTATTCGCATTGGTTGGGACTAGACGCGGCGGAAGTCGCGCTGGCAGCATCTCTGGCACGCGGTGAACGCGTCAAGCTGGGCACATGGGAGGCGATGCGCTCGGCTTGTGATCCGGGGTAGTCGTACGACTAAAGACCACAACCCAGGAGTGGTGAAGCGTGACCGTCCTCGACTCGCACCGCAGCGACAGCGGCTACCGCGCCGTCAACACCGGGCCGGTGCCGCCCGCCCGCTATGGCTTCCCGCCTTCGGAGGCGGTGCCCCATCTGCGCTGGCTCGGCGGCGACTACGCCGCGCTCCTGGTACACGAGCTGGAACGGGGACTGCTCCGCCAGGATCCCGGGACCGTGCTGCGCGGCGTGCGCTGCGAGGCCGATCCGGTGCTGACGACCGTCACGGTGGACCGCGGGGTGCTCCGCGCCCAGGACGCCTCGTTCGCGCTGGAGATCCTGCTCCGTGACGGCCTGGGCCGCTCCTGGCGGCTGCGCGGCCGCTGGACCTACGCGGGCCGTGAGCTGGGCACCTCGCACGCGAACGTCACCCACTACTGGGAGCTGCTCTCCGCTGCGCTCGTGTGACGGGGCCGTACACGAGCGATGCGCTTGACCTATCGGGCCAATACCCGCATAGGCGCTGGTCAGGACTGATGGATCACAGGGAAGTGGGTACGAGACCGTGGCCCTCGCGCTAGGTTTCGCGGTGTGACAGGCGGACCAGCGGTGTACGGTTTTCCTCCGCCCGAGCGGTTGCCGCAACTGCGCTGGCTCGGCCCGGACTACGCCGCCATGCTCGCCTACGACCTCGAACAGGGCCTGCTCCGCCAGGACACCGGCACCCGGCTGCTCGCCGTCCGCTGCGAGAGCGATCCGCTCCTGAAGACCGCCACCGTCGACCCGGCCGGGATCATCCGCGCCCACGACGCCGCCTTCTCCCTCGAAGTGCTCCTCACCGACGGAATGCGCCGCAACTGGCGCCTGCGCGGCCGCTGGACCTACGTCGGCCGCGACCTGGGCACCACCGTCGCCCACGTCACCCACTACTGGGAACTGTTCACCGCCGACCGCGTCTAGCGCTACGCCGGGCGGTCGAGGACGGCGAGGAGGTCGGCGGGGTCGAGGGTCCAGGCGGTCGCCTTCCACTTGCCCGAGCAGTCGCAGGCGGCGTCCATGCAGGCGTTGGAGCAGTCGGAGGGCGGGGCCGTCAGGCCGGGGCGCGCCGTTTCGGCCAGCACCCGGCCGTCGGCGAGCCTGCCGTCCGCGCGGAGCCGGGCGTTCTCCCGCCGCAGCGCTCTCAGCTCGGCCTGCGCGACGGTCAGCCGCCGCTCGAACAGCACGACCACCCGCTCGATCACCTCCTGCTCGTGGACCGGCAGCACGGCGGACAGCACCCGCTCGATGACGAGCGGGGCCTCCTCGACGGCCACGCCGCGCAGCGCCCCGCGCGCGACCCGGTACAGCTCCTCGGGAACTCCTGCTGGATCCATCCCACCTCCGCAAAGACCACGCCCGCCCTCCAGCGTGCGTGATCCTTTCCCGGCTGTCTTGTCACCGGGCGGTGGGATTTCTCACGCCCCTGTCACGCGGGGCGGAAGGAGTCGCGGGCGGCGGGCGCGGCGTGCTTCACCATGATGTGGCGGGTCACCGAGTACTCGGCGACGGACTCCTGGCTCATGTCCTTGCCGAACCCGCTGCCCTTGACCCCGCCGTGCGGAGCTTCGGAGGCGATCGGCAGATGGTCGTTGATCCAGGTGACCCCGACGTCGAGCCGGTGCGCGACCCGCAGCGCCCGGGACACGTCGCCGGTCCAGATCGAGGACGCGAGCCCGTAGGGGGTGTCGTTGGCGAGCCCGACCGCGTCGTCCTCGTCGTCGAAGGGCAGCACGACCAGGACGGGACCGAACACCTCGCCCTGCACGATCTCGCTGTCCTGGGCGGCCCCGGTGACGAGCGTGGGCGGGTAGAAGAAGCCGGGCCCGTCGAGGGGCGCGCCGCCGCACAGCGCGGTGGCTCCTTCGGCGACGGCCCGCCGCACGAAGCCGTCGACCCGGTCGCGGTGCGCCGCGGAGATCAGCGGCCCGATGTCGGTGCCCTCCGCCCAGGGGTCGCCGACCCGGACGGTGCTCATGGTCGCGTGCAGCGCCTCGACGGCGGCGTCGTAGACGTCGCGGTGGGCGTAGACACGGGTGGCCGCGGTGCAGTCCTGGCCGGTGTTGTAGGTGGTGCCCATGGTGAGCCCGCCGGCCATCTGCTCGAGGTCGGCGTCGGGGAAGACGAGGGCGGGGGCCTTGCCGCCGAGTTCGAGGTGGACGCGCTTGAGCCCGTCGACGGCTCCGCGCATGACGGCCTTGCCGGTCGCGGTGGAGCCGGTGACGCTGACCATGTCGACGCCGGGGTCGGTGACGAGCACGGAGCCGAGGTCCGCTCCGCCGAGCACCACCTGGACGAGCCCCGCGGGCGCCCCGGCCTCGACGATCAGCTCGGCGAGCCGGAGAGTTCCGCGCGGGGTCTGCGGCGCGGGCTTGATGATCACCGCGTTGCCCGCCGCCACCGCGGGCCCGATCTTCCAGATCGCCATGACGAGGGGGAAGTTCCACGGGGCGATGGAGGCGACCACGCCGACGGGCCGCCGCACGAGCATCGAGGTGTACCCGGAACTGAGGACCCCGGCTCCCGTCCCGTCGAGCGACCGGGCCGCTCCGGCGAAGAACCGCAGGTTGTCGGCGGCGAACGGCAGCTCGCCCTCGGCGAACACCGGCGCGGGCTTCCCGGTCTCCTCGACCTCGAGCCTGGTCAGCTCCTCGGCATGGGCCTCGAGGAGGTCGGCGAGCCGCAGCAGGACCCGGGCGCGTTCACCGGGCGTCGCGTCGCGCCAGCTCCGCTGCGCCGCGCGCGCCGCCGCGACGATCGCGGGCAGCTCACCGGGGTGGGTGTCCTTGAGCTCGGCGAAGGCCAGGCCGGTGGCGGGATTGATCAGTACGGACATGAATCCTCTTAGGAGTTGAAACCGATGCCGAAGGTGTCGAGGAGGCGGAGCCAGGGGCCGCGGCGGCCTTCGCGTTCGTCGGCGCGGACGAGCGCGCGGCGCGTGAGCTCGACGACGGGCCAGCGCAGGGGTTCCGGCGGGAACGGGACGGGGGAGCGGCGGACCATCTCCAGTCCCGTCCGCTCGGTGGAGCGGCGGGCCAGCAGGTCGAGCGCGACCTGGGCGCCGAACCGGGACGCGGCGACGCCGAGGCCGGTGTAACCGACCGCGTAGCCGACGCGGCCGCCGTAGGCGGTGCCGAACGCGGCGGTGAACCGGCTGGTGGAGTCGATGGCGCCGCCCCAGCGGTGGCTGAAGCCGAGCCCTTCGAGCTGCGGGAAGGTCCGGAAGAAGTGCCGGGCGAGCAGCTCGTGGGAGGCGGGCCTGCGGGCCTTGACGTCCTCGACGGTGCCGCCCCGATGGTAGATCGCGTCGTAGCCGCCCCACAGGATCCGGTCGTCGGAGGTGAGCCGGTAGTAGTGGAACTGGTTGCCGGCGTCGGTGACGCCCTGCCGCTCCCGCCAGCCCAGCGACGCGAGCTGTGCCTGCGACAGCGGCTCGGTCATCAGGGCGTAGTCCCAGACCGGCAGGATCAGATGCCGCAGCCGCTTCAGCGGCGCCGGGTAGGCGTTGGTGGCGATCAGCGCCTGGCCCGCGGTCACCGGGCCGTGCGGGGTGTCCACCCGGATCCCGGCCCCCGCACCGGCGAACCCGGTGACGGGGGTCCCCTCGTGCAGCCGTACCCCGAGCCGTTCGGCGATCACGGTCAGCGCGTCGACGAGCAGCCCCGGATCGACGAGCCCGCCGGTGGAGCGGACCCGCAGCCCGCCCAGGTAGGTGGGGGAGTCGACGTCGGCGCGCATCCGCCGCTCGTCCAGCCATTCGGCGTCGTCGCCCTGCTCCAGATGGAGCCGTTCCAGCGCCCGCAGCTCGCCGATCTGGTGCGGCGCGACCGCGACGGTCGTCTTGCCGGTGAGCCGCAGGCCCGCGTCCATCCCGTGCCGGTCGAGCGTCGCGGCGATCTCCGCGAGGTTCTCCCGGCCCAGCCGCACCAGTGTCGGCAGTTCCGCGGGCCAGCGGGATTTGCCGTGCGAGAGCCCGTGGGTGAGCGAGTCGGAGAGGAACCCGCCGTTGCGGCCGCTGCCGCCGAAGCCGAGCGAGGCCGCCTCCAGCAGCAGGACGTCCGCGCCGGGGTTCTCCTCCTTGGCGAGGATCGCGGCCCACAGGCCGGTGAACCCGCCACCGACGATCACCAGATCGGCCTGGGCCGCCCCGGTGAGCGCCGGGTAGGGGCCGGGACGTTCCGCCCGGTCGGTCCAGAAGACCGCCTCACGGGCTCCGTCCAGGCCCGGTGCCGTGCCCAGGGTCATCCGCGTGCCGCGCGTTCGATGAGGTCGGCGGCCAGGGTGACGCCGTCGCGCGCGCGGA
>NZ_BAAGZI010000210.1:0-9991 GCF_054778695.1 Actinocorallia lasiicapitis | reverse complement strand
GGGGGCGCCCGGTGGCGCGCCGGGCGGGCGAGGCGCGCCTCCCGCGGGTGCGCCCGCTTCGGAGGCCGGGACGTCTGCCGCCCAGTTGTAGTCGGACAGGTCCCAGGAGGGGGTGTTGGTCACGTGGCCGCGCTCCCCGTGCGTGTCAGCGTGTCGGCTTGCCTTATCTTGGCGACTTCATCGGAATCGCAGGAGTCAACCCTAGGCAATCAGGCAGTATAGGTGACGAATGTCGGCAATGTGGAGCCATGTGACCAGGGTTTTCACATGGAATTAACGTGACCGACGTTACCGGCAAGCAACCCCTGCCGATCTTCATCGTATGGGGAGAATGTGCAGATAAGTCACGGTAAGGTGCCGGATCGGTATACAAACCTTAGAGAAGGGCAACGATCCGTTGAGCATCCCCCCGACACTCGGCAGGGTCGTCGTCATCATCCCGACCTACAACGAGCTGGAGAACCTCCCGCTCATCGTGGGCCGGGTCCGGGCCGCCACCCCAGGCGCGGACATCTTGGTAGTCGACGACAACAGCCCCGATGGAACCGGGCGCCTGGCGGACCAGATGGCCGCCCAGGACCGCCAGATCCAGGTGCTGCACCGCACGACCAAAGACGGACTCGGTGGCGCCTACATCGCGGGCTTCAAGTGGGCCATCGCGGCGGGCTATGACGTCATGTGCGAGATGGACGCCGACGGATCGCACCGTCCCGAAGAGCTCCCGTGGCTGCTGGACGCCCTGCAGGGCGCCGATCTGGTGATCGGTTCGCGCTGGACCAAGGGCGGCAAGGTTCACAACTGGCCGAAGAACCGCGAGATCCTGTCCCGCGGCGGCAACACCTACATCGGCGTCATCCTGCGGCTCGGCATCAAGGACGCGACGGCCGGCTTCCGCGCCTTCCGCCGCGCCACCCTGGAGAAGATCGGCCTGGACGAGGTCGACTCGCGCGGCTACTGCTTCCAGGTCGACATGTCGCGCCGGACGGTCCAGGCCGGGCTGCACGTCGTCGAGGTGCCGATCAACTTCGTCGAGCGTGAGATCGGCGACAGCAAGATGAGCGGCAACATCATCGGCGAAGCCATGGTCAATGTCACAAAATGGGGTCTCAGCGACCTGTTCCGCGGCAAGAAGTAGTTCTGGGGTATCGGGGTCATGACGTTCATCGAGAACCTCCGCAAGAGGCTTCGGAGACTCGCGAGGGAGCTGGCGAAGTTCGGCAGCGTCGGTGCGATCGCCTTCGTGATCACCTTCGCGTTCTTCAACCTCTTCTGCCACCTGGGGCTTGGTGACGTCAAGGCCAACTCGGCCGCCACGGTGATCGCCGCTGTCTTCGCCTACTACGCCAACCGCTACTGGACCTTCCAGGGCAAGGCGACGGACAACATGCGTCGGGAGTTCGTGTTGTTCTTCGCCCTGAACGCGTTCGGGCTGGTGATCACGGGCGCGTTCGTCGGCTTCAACAAGTACGTGCTCGACCAGGGTGACAGCCTCATCTGGAAGAACGTCGCGCTGGTCATCGGCACGGGTGTCGCGACCGTGTTCCGCTTCTACGCCTACAAGCGCTGGGTGTTCCGCCACCCGGCCAAGCGCACCCCGCGCCCGCCGGCCGGGCAGCCCGCCCAGGCCGGGCGGGCCGCGGGCAGGTCCCGTCCGCACCTGCGCAGGTACCGGTATGAGGTGATGGCGGCCCGCACGGTGTCGCTCGAAGAACTTTTTTCCTGACAAGTCCGAACTTTCCCGCCTCGTCGAGCGACTAATGGGGCGCAGATAAGGTCCTGGGACAGCTGTCGCAGTTGTCACGGGTTGGGAGGCTCAATGATCGACCGCAAAGCCGGACGGAACGCTCTCGCGCCGCGCCTCGCCGTGGTGCTGGGCGTCGTCGCCGCGGCCGCCATCGGGCTGCTCGTGTTCCTGAACAACGGCGGCGGCAAGGACGGCACCGCCGCCATCGACGTCCCCGTCGCCCCCGTGGCCGTGGACATCGAGGCCGACATCCCCCCGAGCGACGAGGCGTCGGCCCCGGCCGGCGAGGGCTTCGAGGGGATGGAGCCGGACGTCGAGGAGAGCCCCGAACCGCAGGCGACGGCGATGTCGGGCCGGACCCACGCCCCCAACACGACGCCGAACCCGTCGCCGTCCGCGGTGAAGCAGGGCTCGGTCGACGGCTGCGACCACTCCTACGGCCCGGGCGGATCGTGCGTCCCCTGGACCTTCCCCGAAGGCGTCACGACGCCCGAGGCCAAGTGCGGCTGGCTGAAGGAGAGCGGCTTCGCCCTCCCGATCGCGGTCCGCGGCGCCGACCGGCACGAGCTCGACCCCGACAAAGACGGCCTCGGCTGCGAGACAGACTAAGCACCACCACCCCTTCCTGGAGTAAACCCCCATGCGAATCCATGCCCCCCGCCGCCGGTCGGTGCTGGTAGCCACCGGACTGGTCGCGGTCGCGCTCGTGCCCGTGACGGGCTCTCCCGCCGAAGCGGCCCCCAACCTGCTGAAGGTCCCCGGTTTCGAGTCGCTGTCGGGGAACTTCCCCAAGTGCTGGCAGCCGTTCAAGACGGGGAAGCCGAGCGGTTCGGTGAAGGTCTCCGCCGCGAAGCGGAGCGGCAAGCGGGCACTGGCCGTCAAGGTGAGCGCGGCCAGGGGCGGCACGCTCGGCTTCACGCAGCGCGCGGCCTGCGCCCCGGCGACCGTGGTGGGCAACCAGTACAACGTCTCGCTCTACTACAAGTCGACGGCCAAGGCGAAGGTCGTCGTCTTCCGCAAGGTCAAGGGCCGCGGCTGGATGCGCTGGTACGTCATGGGCACCCTGCGGCCCAGCTCCGGCTACCGCCTCGCCAAGGGCCCGATCGCCGCGGTCCCGCCCGGCACCCAGGCGCTGCGGTTCTCGGTCGAACTCACGGGCAAGGGCACCCTGGTCGCCGACGACCTGGCGCTGAACCGGATCCCCGTCTCCTTCAAGCGTTCGGCGTGCGTCGGCGGCGACCTCTGCCAGAAGGGCCAGTGGGAGGTCCACCCGGCGTCGCCGAACGTCCGCGCGATGCACGTCATCCTGCTGCCGGGCAGCGGCAAGGTGCTGCTGGTCGCGGGCAGCGGCAACAACTACGACAACTTCAAGGCCGGCGACTTCACGTCGCAGCTCTACGACCCCCGCACCAACACCTACAAGGTGATCAAGACGCCGTCGGACATGTTCTGCTCCGGCCACGTCCAGCTCCCCGACGGCCGTGTGCTGATCATGGGCGGTACCGGCCAGTACGACATGGGCGTCGTCGACGGCAAGCAGACCGCGTACTCGGGCCTGAAGTCGTCGTACATCTTCAACCCGAAGACCGAGAAGTACCAGCGCACCAACGACATGGTCACCGGCCACTGGTACCCGTCGGCGACGGCCATGGGCAACGGCGACGTCTACTCGTTCGGCGGCTACCGCGAGTTCCGTGACCGCACCGAGAACTCCCAGCAGACCGAGGTCTTCTCCTGGGCGCAGAAGAAGTGGCTCGGCGCGGGCGCCACCAAGAACTACATCGACTGGGGCACCTACCCCGGCATGATCCTCATGGGTGACGGCCGGCTGTTCTACTCCGGCAGCTACACCTTCAGCTACCCCAAGTTCCGCAAGAACGACCAGGACTTCGCGACGGCCGCCGTCTACAACACCAGGACCGGCCAGATCACCGAGATCCCCGGCCTGCGCCGGGCGAAGGAACGCGACCAGTCGATGAGCGTCCTGCTGCCCCCGGCACAGGACCAGCGGGTGGCGATCATGGGCGGCGGCGACGTCAACAAGCTCAGCAACACCCCGCAGGGCAGCGGCGCCGAGCCGCACGCCCACGGCACCGTCGACGTCATCGACCTGAAGTCGGGCAACCCGCGCTACAAGCCGGCCGCCCAGAACATGCCCGCCGGCAAGATCTACCCGTCCGCGGTGATCCTCCCCGACGGCAAGGTCTTCGAGACGGGCGGTTCGGAGTACACGCGCCGCAACGACGTCTTCGAGGCGAGCATGTTCGACCCGGACACGACGACCTTCCAGAGCGTCCAGCCGGACCCGCTCGGCCGCAACTACCACAACACGGCGCTGCTCCTCCCGGACGGCCGTGTCATGGCGACGGGCGGCAACCCGGACGAGGGCAACACCTGGGAGACCAGGATCTCGATCTACAAGCCGGGCTACCTGTTCAAGAACAACCGGCCGGTCGTCAAGGCCGCGCCGACCTCCTGGGAGTACGGGCGGACCGGTCAGCTCAAGACCAACGGGCCCATCGCCCGGGCGATGCTGATCCGCCCCGCATCGGTCACGCACTCCTCGGACCCGAACCAGCGTTCCGTCGATCTGGCGATCACGCACAACGGGACGAGCCCGCGCCTGACCCTGAGCGCCAACCGCAACCTCACCCCTCCCGGTTGGTACATGCTCTTCGTTGTCAACGCCGACGGTGTCCCCTCCGTCGCCAAATGGGTGAAGGTCTCCTAGTTCGATGAAGGGCAATCCCCTCCAGACCCTGCCGGACCTGTTCCGGCAGACGAGACACCGGTACGTCGTGCCGACCGCGCCCGAGATGGCGTGGTCGCCGGCGCCCACCAAGCGCCGCAGCCGCGTCGGTTATCTGGTTCTGGCGGGGATCGTCCTGCTCCAGGCCGGGCTCTCGGTCCGCCTGACCAACAGCACCTACCAGGACGAGTCCCTGTACCTGTACGCGGGCCACGTCCAGCTCGAGCACTGGTTCTCCGGCGGCCCCCCGCCCCCGGAGAACTGGTACAAGGTCTTCTCCGGCGCGCCGTATCTGTATCCGGTGCTCGGAGCGCTGTTCGACAGTGTGGGCGGGCTCGCGCTGGCCCGGTTCTTCAGCCTGCTGTGCATGGCGGGCGTGACGTGCGTCGTCTATTCGGTGACCAACCGGCTGTTCAACCTCCGGTCGGCGCTGTTCGCGGCCGCCGCGTACGCGGTGGTCGAGTCGACCACCTACATGGGCAACTTCGCCACCTATGACGCCCCGGCGCTGTTCCTGATCGCCGTCGCGTTCTGGATCACTTCGCGGTTCGACCGGTCGGCGGAGTGGTTCGTCCTGATCTCGGTTCCGTTCTTCCTGGGGCTGGCGTTCGCGTTCAAGTACGCTTCGGCGCTGTTCGCCGGCCCGGTGATCGCGCTGGCGGTGGTGTTCGCCTGGCCGCATCTGGGCAGGCAGCGGGCCCTGCTGCGCGGCGGTCTGCTCGCCGCGGTCTCCCTCGGCCTGATCGTCGCGTGGACGTTCGCCGGTGGCCTCAAAGACGGCCTGATGTTCACGACCCTCGACCGTAAGATCAACACCAACGCGCCGCTCGGCGAAGTGGTCGGACGTTCGGTGCACTACGCCGGGGTCTTCCTGCTGATCGCCCTGTTCGGCGGGGTGATGTTCTATCTGAAGCCGCGGCTCAACGAGGCCCCGACCATGAGCAGCGGGACGGCCGAGCCGGGCAAGGTCTGGCGGTTCTTCCTCGCCGCGGGCATGTTCAGCTCCGGCCTGCTCGTACCGGCCTACCAGACCTACTCGCACGTCTCCGTCGCGCTCCACAAGCATGTGGGTTTCGGGATGCTGTTCGCGGCGCCGCTGGTCGGGGTCGGCCTGGTGCGGGCGCTGGGCGCGCACTTCAGCAGCCCGCAGTTCGCGATCGGCGCCTGGCTGCTGCTGCTGGTGCCGGGGATGCAGCAGACGGAGGCCCTGTTCAACTCCTGGCCCAACTCCAGCCGCATGATCGAGTTCCTTCGGGAGAACTTCGACCCCGACGGCAAGTACCTGGCCTCCACGCCCTCGAACCAGCAGTACTACTTGGGGAGCGGCAAGTCGAAGCCGGACCAGTGGGTGTCGACCTACGACATCAACGACGAGTACCTTCTGCCCGGGGCGCTGAAGGACGTCAGGGCCGGGAAATACGACATGATCATGATTGATGACCAGGTCGAGCCCGAACTGAACAGAAAGATCATTGATGCGATCAATGTGACGCCGGTCTACCGGCTCCGCGTGCAGTTCTACTACGGCCGCGACGACCTGTACGGCAACTACATGATCTGGACGAAGATCAAACCATGAAGCGCAGAGTCCTGGCCCTGATGATGGTCGTGCTGATGGCGGCGACCACCGGTTGCTCGGTGCTGCGCAAGCCCGCCTGGCAGAACGACCAGAACATCCCCTATGACGTCTCCGGTCTCGTCCACCCGAAGAAGAAGTTCTTCGGCACGGCGGTCGAGGAGGTCCTGACCGGCGACAAGGCGATCGCGCAGTTCACCAGGGACGCGGCCCGCAAACCGAACATGGTCGCGATGTACGTGCAGTTCGAGGACCTGCTCGACGAGAAGTTCCTGCAGCGGATCTGGAAGGGCGGCGCCGTACCGCTGATCGTCTGGGAGCCGATGAAGCAGCCGGTCTCCGAGGTGGCCGCGGGCAAGTACGACGCCTTCATCAAGTCCTGGGCCGTCGCGATCCGCAAGCTCAACATGCCGGTGGCGATCAGCTGGGCGCACGAGTTCAACGGTGACTGGTATCCGTGGGGCCACTGCTTCAAGGAGCGTCCCAAGTCGATCGCCTGCAAGTCGGGGAGGAGCCCGACGAAGCAGCAGTACATCGACTCCTTCCGCAAGGTCCGCCAGGGCTTCAACGCCGAGGGCGCGACCAACGTGCTGTGGATCTGGAGCCCGAACATCAACGACGGCCGCGACATCGACCTGGGCGACTACTGGCCGGGCCCGCAGTACGTCGACTGGCTCGGACCCATCGGCTACTTCGAGTGGAAGGGCGCCGACACCGCCCTGAAGTTCGGTGAGATCTTCGACCTGACGATCAGGCAGATGCGGAAGTTCACCGCCAAGCCGATCCTCATCCCGGAGACGGGCGGCCCGGCCTCCAAGAACAAACCGGCCGAGATCGGTGACCTCTGGTTCTCCGTCCGCACCCGTAAGGACGTCGTCGGCGCCATCTGGTTCCACATCAAGAAGATCGAAAACGGTCAGGTCAAGGACTGGCGCTTCAACTCCGACCCCGGTTCTGAAGCGGCCTACCGCGAAGCGGGCAAACACCCCATGCTCAATCTCGACCCCCGCAACCCCGTCTGACGCGGCCCTCGCCCGGTCCTGACTCCAAGACCCCCGTTCCTGTCGGAACGGGGGTCTTTTGGCTGGTGGGATGGGGACTTGGCGCGGTTATGGAGGGACTTTGCAGTTGTCAGGGTCGGGTAAAGTCCGTGCGCTGTGTCTGACAGGTCTACGTTTCGGGGGATTTGTGAACGTTGTCGGAGCTCGTTCGGCGGGTGCCGGACGTGTCGCCGCGGGGGTGGCGGTGGTCGCGGCGGTCGCCGTCGCGCTGCTGCTGGTGCTGCGGGGCGGCGGGGGAGACGCCGTCGCGGCGCCCGTGCCGTCCCCGACCGGTTCGGTGACCGGGACGGTGCCGCCCGCGCCGGGGGAGGCGGGATCGGGAATCGATCTTCCCGAGACGACGATCGCCCCCGAGACCGACGAACCCGTCGTGCGGGAGTACGCCGACGAGCTCAGCGGACGCGTGCACACTCCGGGCGCCGCACCCACGGTGCGGACCACGGTCGAGCCCGGCTATGACGGCTGCGACCACGGCTACGGCAGCCCCGGCCAGTGCGTGCCCTGGGACTTCCCGTCCGCCGTCAGGACCCCCGCGGGCAAGTGCGCCTGGCTGAAAGGCGCGGGATTCGCAGGACCGCTCGCCGTGCGCGGCGCCGACCGGCACGGCCTCGACCCCGACCGCAACGGTCTGGCCTGCGAGAAGTAGCCCCGTCCCCCTCACACGATCTTTGGAGTTCGACCTTCATGCGGATGCGCGCACGTAGGAGCACGACCGTTCTGGCCCTGAGCGGGCTCGCCGCCACCGTCCTGTCGCCCGTCCAGCGGGCCGAGGCGGCCACCAACCTGGTGCCGAACCCCGGCTTCGAGACGGTGTCCAAGGGCACCCCCAAGTGCTGGGTGCGGATGAAGTCCGGAGACGGCAAGGGGACGGTCAGTGTCGTCAAGAGCCGCCACTCCGGCAAGCGCGCGTTCCAGATCAAGGTCACCAAGAAGATCAAGGGTTCGCGCGGGTTCATGACCCACGCCTCGTGCGCGCCGAAAGCGGCCGCCGGAGCCCAGTACGACGTCTCCCTCTACTACAAGACCACCGCGACGGCCCGGGTGGTGCTCTGGCGGAAGGTCAGCGGACGCGGCTGGCAGCGCTGGTACACGCTCGGCTCGCTGAAGAAGAGCAAGGGCTTCCGCAAGGCGAGCGCCCGCACCGCCGTCGTGCCGCCCGGCACCACGCATCTGCGCTACTCCGTCGAGCTGCCGGGCAAGGGCACGCTCGTCGCCGACGACAACCTGATGACCAGGGTGCCGGTGAAGGCCGCCCCGGTGAAGCGCTCCGTCTGCCAGCCGGGCGCCGGCGCGCTCTGCACCCAGGGCTCCTGGACGGTCAGGCAGGCCTCCGACCAGGTCAGGGCGATGCACGCGGTCGTCCTGCCCGAGACCGGCAAGGTGCTGCTGATCGCGGGCAGCGGCAACAACATCGACAACTTCGCCAAGGGCCAGTTCACCTCCCAGGTCTACGACCCGAAGACCAACGCCTTCAAGGTGATCGACACCCCGTCGGACATGTTCTGCTCGGGCCACGCCCAGCTCCCCGACGGCCGGATCCTGATCATGGGCGGCACCGGCCAGTACGACGTCGGCCCCGGCACGGCGTACTCGGGCCTGAAGTCGTCGTACGTCTTCGACCCCAGGACCGAGAAGTACGAGCGCACCAACGACATGGTCACCGGCCACTGGTACCCGTCGGCGACCGTCATGGGCAACGGCGACGTCTTCTCCTTCGGCGGCTACCGCGAGTTCCGCGACCACACCGAGAACTCGTTCCAGACCGAGCAGTTCTCGTGGGCGCAGCGCAAGTGGCTGGGCCCCGAGGCCACCAAGAACTACCTGGACTGGGGCACCTACCCCGGCATGATCCTCATGCAGGACGGCCGGCTGTTCTACTCCGGCAGCTACACCTTCAGCTACCCGAAGTTCCGTCCCGAGGACCAGTCGTTCGCCACCGCCGGCATCTACGACACCAGGACGGGCACCGTCACCGAGGTGCCGGGGCTGCGCCGGCCCAAGCAGCGCGACCAGGCGATGAGCCTGCTGCTGCCGCCCGCGCAGGACCAGCGGGTGATGACGATCGGCGGCGGCGACGTCAACAAGCTCAGCAACACTCCGCAGGGCAGCGGCGACGAGCCGCACGCCCACGGCGACGTCGACATCATCGACCTGAAGGAGAAGGACCCCAGGTACAAGCCAGCGGCCGCGCTGTCGCAGGGCAAGATGTACCCGTCCGCGGTGATCCTGCCCGACGGCAAGGTGTTCGAGACCGGCGGTTCGTCGTTCACCCGCAAGGACGACGTCCGCGAGGCCAGCGTCTACAACCCCGACACCGGCCAGTTCCAGCGGAACCTTCCGGCCGACCCGAAGGGCCGCGGCTACCACAACACCGCGATGCTGCTCCCCGACGGCCGTGTGCTGGCGACGGGCGGCAACCCGGCCAACAACGACTTCGACACCAGCATCTCGATCTACTCGCCGTCCTACCTGTACAAGACGAACCGGCCGCAGATCACGTCCGCGCCGGCCGCGTGGGGTTACGGGCAGGCCCAGCAGATCAAGACGGACGGCCCGATCGCCCGCGCGATGCTGATCCGCCCGTCCGCGGTCACGCACTCCTCCGACCCGAACCAGCGCGCCGTCGATCTGAAGATCACCAACAACGGCACGTCGCCGACGCTCAGCCTCGACCCGAACCGGAACCTGACCCCTCCCGGCTGGTACATGCTGTTCACCGCCAACGCCGACGGGGTGCCTTCAGTGGCCCGCTGGGTGAAGGTGTCATGACCGAGTACTACGCGCCCGCCGCCCGCCAGCCGCGGTCGGGCCTCCAGGTCCGTCCGCCGGCCCGGCCCCAGCACCGCAGGACGCCCGCCGCC
>NZ_BAAGZI010000209.1:0-10012 GCF_054778695.1 Actinocorallia lasiicapitis | reverse complement strand
ATCGTGGCGGTCGGGGACCATCCGGTCGCCGCGGTGCTGGACGCGGCCGTCCGGGAGGCCGAGCTGCGCGGCAGCCCGCTGCGGATCGCGCACTCCTGGTGGGAGCCGCCGGTGGAGAGCTTCGGCGCGCCCGCCCCGCTCCCGCCGCTGGATCCGACCCCGGTCATCGAGGCGCTCAGGGAACGGCTGGACGGCGAGCTCGCCCCCTGGCTGGACGGGCCCGGCGCGTCGCTGACGATCGTCCAGGGGCATCCGCGTGAGCTGCTGACCGGGCTGTCGGCGGGCGCGTCCCTGCTGGTCACCGGCAGGCACGAGCATCCGGGACGCCATCTGCGCGCCCTCGGCTCGGTCGCCCACTCGGTCGTCCATCACGCGGCCTGCCCGGTGATGGTGGTCGGGAGCTAACGCACCGCCCGCTGGGGCACCCGGGACGGGTGGGGCCGGTCGGTGGCCTCCAGCAGCGGCAGCACCCGTGCCCGCACCAGCTCCGCCAGCGCGATCACGCTGGTGGTCCTGACCACGGCCGGGATCCGGTTGAGCGCCAGCAGCACCTCCTGGAGGCCCTGGTGGGAGGGGGCGGCGACCCGGCAGTGCAGGTCCTCCTGGCCGGTGGTGGCGTGAGCCTCCAGCACGGCGGGCAGGGCGTGCAGATGGTCGGTGACGTCGTCCAGCGCGCCCTGCGCGATCTGGAGGGTGACGAACGCCAGCACCGGATAGCCGGCCTGCTCCAGATCGACCTCGGGCCCGTACCCCCTGATCACCCCGGCGGCCTCCAGCCGTTCCAGCCGGGCCTGGACCGTCACCCGCGAGGTGCCGGTGAGCCGGGCCAGCTCCAGATAGCCCGCCCGCGGATGATCGGCGACGGCCCGCATCAGCCGCATGTCGAGCTGATCGAGATTGGTTGGCTGATCGGGCACCTGGACCACCTTGACGCGCCGTTTGCTTAGCAGAATGCATAGTTGGTTATGGACAGCTTGTCATCGTGGGCAGATGACGGTCAAGGTGGGGGTGTTCAGCGAGGAGAGGCACGTCACATGACCCAAATGATCAATGAGGATCAGCTCGTCGGGGCCGTCGCCCACGATTTCTCGGCCGACGCGTTCCCCGTGCGAGGGCTCGACCACGTGCGCTTCCTGGTCGGCAACGCCAAGCAGGCCGCCCACTACTATTCGAGCGCCTTCGGCATGACCTGTGTCGCCTACCGGGGGCCGGAGACGGGCAGCCGTGAGGCGGCCGAGTACGTCCTGACCTCGGGCAAGGCCAGGTTCGTGCTGACCGGCGAGGTGCGGGCCGGCTCCGCGGTGGGCGCTTCGGTGGCCGCCCATGGCGACGGGGTCGCCGATCTGGCGCTGGCCGTCCCGGACGTCGACGCGGCCGTCGAGCACGCCCGGCGCACCGGCGCGACCGTGCTGGAGGAGCCGCACGACGTCAGCGACGAGCACGGCACCGTCCGGCTCGCGGCGATCGCCACCTACGGCCAGACCCGGCACACGCTCATCGACCGGTCGAAGTACGACGGCCCGTTCCTGCCCGGCTTCGCCGCCGCGGAGCCGATCTTCCGGGCCAAGCCCGAGTCCCACCCCAAGCGGTACTTCCAGGCGATCGACCACTGCGTCGGCAATGTCGAGCTGGGCCGGATGAACGAGTGGGTCGGGTTCTACAACCGGGTCATGGGCTTCACCAACCTCAAGGAGTTCGTCGGCGACGACATCGCGACCGAGTACTCGGCGCTGATGTCGAAGGTCGTGGCCTCCGGCGACCACCGGGTGAAGTTCCCGCTCAACGAGCCCGCGATCTCCAAGCGCAAGTCGCAGATCGACGAGTACCTGGAGTTCTACGGCGGCCCCGGCGTCCAGCACATCGCGCTCGCGACCGGCGACATCGTCGCCTCCGTCCGCGCCATGCGCGAGATGGGCGTGGAGTTCCTGGAGACCCCCGACAGCTACTACGACACCCTGGGCGAATGGGTGGGCGACACCCGGGTCCCGGTCGAGACGCTGCGGGAGTTGCGGATCCTCGCCGACCGCGACGAGGACGGCTACCTGCTCCAGATCTTCACCAAGCCCGTCCAGGACCGCCCGACCGTGTTCTTCGAGCTGATCGAGCGGCATGGCTCCCTGGGGTTCGGGAAGGGGAACTTCAAGGCCCTGTTCGAGGCCATCGAACGCGAGCAGGCCCGCCGTGGGAACCTGTAGGCGAGGAAAGCTGTAGATGTCGTACTACCGGCGCGTCGGGAGCATCCCGGCCAAACGTCACACCCAGCACCGCCGGCCCGACGGCGGCCTCTACTACGAGGAACTGGTCGGTGAGGAGGGGTTCTCCAGCGACTCCTCCCTGCTGTACCACGGCGGGGTGCCCTCGGCGCTGTCGGACGCCCGTCCCTGGGAACCGCCAGGCGACGGGCTCACCCTGAACAGCCCGCTCATCCCGCGCCATCTCCGGCTGCACGAGCTGTTCAAGGAGCCGGCCGACGTCGACGCGGTGACCGGACGGCGGGTCGTGCTCGGCAACGCCGACGTCCGGATCGCCTACGTGGTCGCCGGCGCGGCCTCCCCGCTGTACCGGAACGCGATCGGCGACGAGTGCGTCTACGTCGAGTCGGGCACGGGCGTGGTCGAGACGGTGTTCGGCGCGCTGCACGTCGCCGACGGCGACTACGTGATCATCCCGCGGGGGACGGCGCACCAGTGGGTGCCCACCCCCGAGCTGCGGCTGTACTGCATCGAGGCAAGCAGCCACATCACGCCGCCGTCGCGGTACCTGTCGAAGTACGGGCAGTTCCTGGAGCACGCCCCGTACTGCGAGCGCGATCTGCGCGCGCCCGCCGAGCCGCTGCTGCGCGAGGGCTCGGACGTCGAGGTGTACGTCAAGCACCGGGGCGGCGGAACCGTCCACGTGCACGCCCGGCATCCGTTCGACGTGGTCGGCTGGGACGGCTGCCTGTACCCCTACGCCTTCAACGTCCGCGACTTCGAGCCGATCACCGGCCGGATCCACCAGCCGCCGCCCGTCCACCAGGTGTTCGCCGGGCGCAACTTCGTGATCTGCAACTTCGTGCCCCGCAAGGTCGACTACCACCCGCTGTCGGTTCCGGTGCCGTACTTCCACTCCAACGTCGACAGCGACGAGGTCATGTTCTACTGCGGCGGCGACTACGAGGCCCGCAAGGGCTCGGGGATCGGGCAGGGCTCGATCTCGCTGCACCCCGGCGGCCACACCCACGGCCCGCAGCCGGGAGCCGTCGAACGGAGCCTCGGCGCCGAGTCCTTCGACGAACTGGCCGTCATGGTCGACACCTTCGCCCCCCTCCAGCTCGGCGCGGCCGCCGCCGACTGCGAGGACCCCGCCTACGCTTGGACGTGGAATGTTCGACGCTGAAACCCTGCCCTACGGAGTCTTCTCCACCCCCGACCGGCCGGAGGCCCGCAGGGTCGGCGTCGCGACCGGCGCCGAGATCATCGACCTGTCGGCGGCGGAGATCCCGCACGCCGAGTTGTTCGCCGGCGGGTCGCTCGACGCGTTCCTCGCGGCGGGCCGTCCCGTCTGGTCGGAGGTCCGCGCCGCGCTGCTGGCCGGGGCGGACGGCCCGCGGGTGCCGCTGGCCGAAGCGACCCTCCATCTGCCGTTCACGGTCGCCGACTACGTCGACTTCTACGCCTCCGAGCACCACGCCACGAACCTCGGGGCGCTGTTCCGGCCCGGCCAGCCGCCGCTGACGCCGAACTGGAAGCACCTGCCGATCGGCTACCACGGCCGTTCCGGGACGGTCGTGGTGTCGGGCACCGAGATCCGGCGGCCGTCCGGCCAGTCCAAGGTGGGCGAGATCCTCGCCTTCGGGCCGTCGGCGCGGCTCGACATCGAGGCGGAGCTGGCGTTCGTCGTCGGGACGCCGTCGCCGGGGCCGGTGTCGGTGGACGACTTCGCCGACCACGTCTTCGGGGTCTGCCTGCTCAACGACTGGTCGGCCCGCGATCTGCAGGCCTGGGAGTACGTGCCGCTCGGCCCGTTCCTCGGCAAGTCGTTCGCCACCTCGGTGTCGCCGTGGATCGTCCCGCTGGAGGCGCTCGAGCCGTTCCGGGTGCCGGTGCCGTCGCGCGAGACCGAGCTGCTGCCCTATCTGCGGGAGTCCGCGGACCGGGGGCTCGACCTGCGGGTCGAGGTCCGTCTCAACGGCCACCCGATCTCCCGGCCGCCGTACGCCTCCACCCACTGGAGCCCGGCGCAGATGCTGGCGCACATGACCGTCAACGGGGCGACGCTGCGCACCGGCGATCTGTTCGCCTCCGGCACGATCAGCGGCCCCGAACCCGGCCAGGCCGGCTCGCTCATCGAGCTGACCAGGGCGGGCGCGGAGAAGCTGACCCTCCCCGACGGCTCCACCCGTGCCTTCCTGGAGGACGGCGACGAGGTCACCCTGTCCTTCACCACCCCGGCCGGCGCCTATCTGGGCGAGGTCACCGGCCGTATCGTCCCCTGAATCGTCCCCTGAGTCTCAGGACGCGACGAGTGCCGGGCGGGCGTGGAGCGCGGCGGAGAACGCGTCGGTGACCTGGTGGAGCTGCGCGGCGGACGCGGCCTCCACCTCGACGCGCGTGCCCGCCGTGATGTGCTTGTCGAGCACGAACCAGCCGGGCACGACATGGTCGGCGCCGAGCGAGGTGAGCACCGGGCGGAGCGCGTAGTCGAGGGCCAGGACGTGGGCGGGCGTGCCGCCGGTGAGGACCGGCAGCACGACCTTGCCGGCCAGCGCGAACTGCGGCAGCAGATCGAGCAGCGACTTGAGCAGCCCGCTGTAGGCCGCCTTGTAGACGGGGGAGGCCACGACGACCGCGTCGGCCTCGGCCATCGCGGCGCCGACCGCCGCGATCCGCGGGTCGCCCGCGTCGGCGGCCAGCAGCTCCGCGGGCGGCAGCTCGCGGACCCGGACCTCCTCGACGGTGTGGCCGTCGCCGCGGAGCCGTTCGGCCAGATGCCCGGCCAGCGCCGCGGTCTTCGACGTCGCGGACGGGCTTCCCGACAGAACCAGGATCGTGGACAAGGGGGGCCTCCAAGGCGGGTGATACCTGTATTTCCTACTGGTTTAGTTGGATAGTACCTCACCATTCGGTCACGAGCCATAGCCGTTCCGCGGGTGGCGTTGCTTTGTGAGATCAATTTCGGTACATGTCATCTCATGCGTGCTGTGGTGGTGTGTGGTGTGGTGGTCGCGGCGCTGTTCGTGACCGCTCGTGCGGAGGCGGCACCCGAGGAGAACTGTTCGCAGTACGACAGCCAGGAGGTGGCGGGCGGCTACCTGATCCAGGCCAACCGCTGGAACTCCAACGGAGAGCTCTGCATCACCTCCGACGGGACCGGGTTCACCGTCTCCAAGAGCACCATCACCCCGGGGAACATCCCGGGCCCTGGCCCCGGCGGCTACCCGAACATCGGCACCAAGCCCGACGACCCGCGGCTGCCGATCAAGATGACGGAGCTCGGCGAGGCCTCGACGAGCTGGGCGGTCAACGCGCCCGACTCCGGCGCCTACAACGCCTCCTACGACCTGTGGTTCCACCCCGACGCCGGAGCCTGCGCCGGGGTCATCAGCGACGCGCGCTCGCTGGAGGTGATGATCTGGCTGAAGCGTCCCGGGCTGAACCTCCCCGAGGACTGGCTGTCGGGCAAGGGCGTCACCATCGGCGGGGTCCTCTACGACATCTACCACTTCACCGGGCCGTCCGGTCAGTTCGCGCTGATCTACGACATGGTCCAGCCCGTCTCCTCGGTGACCGATCTCAAGCTCGCGCCGATCGCCGTGGACGCCGCCGAACGCAGCCCGATCGAGACCACCGGCTCGCTCTGCCGCGTCCAGGCCGGATTCGAGATCACCGACGCGGCGCCGGCGGGCCTGGGCGTCACCTCCTTCTCCTTCGACCCCAAGGGCACGACCACCAGCGGCTCGCTGCTGCCGAAGCTCGCCGACCCGGTCTGGGCCGAGGAGTTCGACGGCCCCGCGGGCTCCGCGCCCGACGCGAAGCGCTGGACCTCCCGGACCGGCGACGGCTCGACCCTCCAGTACTTCACCGACGACCCCGCCAACGCGAAGATCGTCAAGGACGGGAAGAACAGCTACCTCGCGCTGACCGCCCGCAAGAACAAGAACCCCGGCTACAAGTGCGCGCACCGGCCGGGCGGGCTGGGTGCGGGAACCTGCGCGTACACCTCGGCCGAGCTGTCGATGAAGGAAGGCGCCACCACGTTCGGCCGGGTCGAGGCCCGGATCAAACTGCCCGGCGGCACCGGGGTGCTGCCCGCGTTCTGGCTGCTGGGCACCGAGGGCAAGTGGCCCGACAGCGGCGAGATCGACGTCATCCAGAGCCTCGGCGACGCCGGCTGCCTGCTCTGCAGCACCCTGCACGGCCCGGACGGCTACGCCAGCGACGGCAAGGTCTCCTCCGGCCTGACCAACGACCAGGTGTCGAAGCAGTTCCACGTCTACGCCGTGGACCGGCGGGCCGACCGGGTGCAGTTCAGCATCGACGGCCGGCCCACGCTGACCGTCACCAAGGACCAGGTTCCCGAGGGGAGCTGGGTGTTCGACAAGCCGATGTACCCGATCCTCACCTCGCTGGTCGGCGGCCCCGCCGCCCACGACCCGCTGCCGACGACCGTGTTCCCGCAGACCATGCTCGTCGACTACGTCCGCGCCTACCCGGCCACCGCCACCGCCGACGCGGCGCCCGAGACGCCGAAGCCCGGCCCGTCCGGCTCGCCCGCGCCGACCACCGGCGCGCAGCCGCAGGGCCAGACCGTGCTCAACGACGACTTCGGCGGCGGCGACGGCTCCGCCTGGCAGGTCACCAGCGGCCAGTGGCAGCGCCGCGACGGCGTCGGCTGGACCAACAGCACGATCTTCCGCGCCAACACCGCCCGCCACGACTTCACCGACGTCGCGGTGACGGCCAAGGTGCGGCATCTGGGCTTCACCGGCGGGAACGCCGACACCGACGGCATCCACCTCTGGCTGCGCCACGTCGACCAGTACAAGCTGTACGTCGTGTCGGTGAACCGGCGCGACAACCGGATCGTCATCAAGAAGAAGCTGCCGGGCGGCCCCGACCCCGCCAACGGCGGCACCTACTACGAGCTGGGGAACACCGGCTACCAGGTGCCGATGAACGCCTGGCAGACCTTCACCGCGACCGCGAAGAACGTCGACGGAGGGGTGCGGATCACGGTCTCCAAGGACGGCCGAGAGCTGCTGAGCGTCCTGGACAAGGGCACCGGCGGACCGCCGATCACCGAGCCGGGCGCCGTCGGCGTGCGCGCGGACAACATCACCTTCGAGACCGACGAGTTCCAGGTCAGGCCCGCGCCCTGAGCCCCGGGGTCAGTCCTTCTTCAGGGCGCCGATCATCGCGGCGATCTGGGTGCGGGAGCTGAAACCGAGCTTGCCGAGGATGTGCTCGACATGAGCGTCGGCGGTACGTTTGGAGAAGACGAGGCGTTCGGCGATCTGCCGGTTGCTGAGTCCTTCGGCGACCAGCCCGGCGACCTCGCGTTCGCGCGGGGTGAGCGGGCCGAGCGGGCTGCCGTCCCCGGCGTCCAGGAGGGGCGGCGCCCATCCGCTGGGCGCGCGCTCCCCGGCCAGCGCCACCAGCTCCGCGACGGGCATGACCGTGCCGAGCGCGTAGACCTGGGTGAAACGGTCGGCGCCCAACGCGGCGACCAGGGACTTCTCCGCCTCGGTCCTGCGGCCGATCAGGCTCCGGACGCCCCACAGCGTGGTGCCGACCTTCCGCCAGAGGGCCGCGGCGCCGCCGAGCAGGGTCGCGGCGAGCTCATGCTCCTCGTGGGCGCAGGCCGCCCAGCCCAGGAACTCCATCGTGGCGGCGACGCCCATCATCTCGCCCTGTTCGAGTGCCGACGGCAGCACCGTCCGGCCCAGCTCGCGGCTGGCGTCGAGCTCGCCGAGCGCCCAGAGGGCGAGCACCCGGGTGATGAGCAGGTAGTTCCGCGCCCAGCGTTCGTGGGGGAGGTGCGCCAGATCCCGCAGGCCCTGCTCGATGTCGTCCAGCGCCTTCGCCGGTTCGCCGTGAGCCGCGTGGTAGATGGCGGTCTGGATGCGTCCCGCGGCCCGCGGGAAGAGGTCGTTCGACTCTTTGAGCCGATGGCGTGCCTGCTCGAACACGAGCATCGTGCGCGTGATGTCGGGGTCCCACATGAGTAGTTCGTAGGCTTCGACGGCCGCGGCGCGGGCCCGCAGGAAGTCGTCGTCGAGGAGTTCGGCGACCTCGCGGCAGCGCCGGATCGTCTCGCCGACCGTACGGTCGGACTGGATGAGGCCGTAGTAGGAGCTCTGGTAGAGGGAGAGGCCCTGTTCGAGGGAGGGCTCCGGCTCGGCGGCCAGCGCCTTGTCGATCCAGCGGCGCGCCTCGGTCAGCCTGCTCTGGCCGAGCCACAGCCCCCACAGCCCGTTCACCAGGCGGAGCGCGGCCTCGTCGCCCGGATGGGCGATCGCGAAGTCCATGGCGAGCCGGAAGTTGTCGAGGTCGGCGGCGAGCCGCTCGCCCCAGGTGAACTGCTGGTCGCCGAGCCACTCCGCACCCGCCTGGGCGGCCATGCGCAGGAAGAACTCCTGGTGCCGCCGCGCGTACTCCTCGGCCCGGCCGCTGAGCTGCAGCCGTTCGGCGCCGTACTCGCGGATCGTGTCGAGCATCCGGTAGCGGTACTCGGCCACCCCGTCGACGCGCTGCACCACCGACTTGTCGACGAGCGCGCCGAGCAGGTCGATCACTTCCCAGTCGTCGAGGGCGTCACCGGCGCAGACCTGCTCGACGGCCGCCATGGTGAACCCGCCGGCGAACACCGACAGCCGCGCCCACAGCTCCTGCTCCAGCGGCGAGCAGAGCTCATGACTCCACTCGATGGTGGTGCGGAGCGTGTGGTGCCTGGCCTGGGCGGACCGCACCCCGGTGAGCAGCCGGAACCGGTCGTCGATCCGGCGCAGGATCTCCTCCAGCGGAAGGGTCCTGAGCCGGACGGCCGCCAGTTCGATCGCCAGCGGAATGCCGTCCAGACGTCGGCAGAGCGCGACCACCTCCGACCGGTTGTCGTCGCCCAGCATGAACGTCGGCACGGCGGCCTTGGCCCGCGCCACGAACAGGGCAAGGGCGTCGTTGTCCTGCTCGGTCGCGTTGGCGTCCGGCTCGGGCATCGGCGGGATCGGCAGGACGAACTCGCCGGGCAGTGCCATCGGCTGCCTGCTGGTCAGCAGCAGGGTCAGCCCCGAGGAGTGGTGGACGAGGATGTCGACGAACATGGCCATCGCGTCCACGAGGTGTTCGCAGGTGTCCAGCACCAGCAGGGCGCGCTTGTCGGCGAAGTGCGCGATGAGCTGGTCCATCGGCTGCTGCGCCGCCATCTCGGGCAGCCCGATCGCGGAGGCGACCGTGTTGGGCAGGAACTCGGCGTCGCGCAGACCGCTCAGCTCGGCGATGGTGACGCCGTCGAGGAAGTCGAGCGAGAGCTGGTGGGCGGCCCGCAGCGCGACCCTGGTCTTGCCCACGCCGCCGGGCCCGGTGAGCGTGATGACCCTGGCCTGGGAGACGGCCCTGCGGACGGCCTCGAGCTCCGCCGCACGTCCGATGAAGCCGGTGGGCTCGTGCTGCGCCCCGGATCTCGCCCATCCCCACTGCGTCACACAGGCCAGAGTCTCATCTGCCCGGGCGTCGTGGGTGGACGATCTGAGAATTGACATACCGCTGCGTAACGGGATCAACACCCGGAATGCTGGAGCCATGCACGTGACCGAGCGGCCGCGCCATCGCAAACCGGACCAGCCACGCCCGCGGCTGCGGATGGTGGTGCCCGTCCTTCTCCTCCCGCCCGTCGTCCTGGCCGGGGCGGCGCTGTACCTGCACGGCGGGGACTCCTCGCGGCGGCAGCAGGCCGCGCCGGGACCGGGACGGCCCGTCCCTTCGCCGGGAACCCTGGCGGCGGCCCCGTCGGGGTTCGCGCTCGATCCGAAGGC
>NZ_BAAGZI010000208.1:0-10090 GCF_054778695.1 Actinocorallia lasiicapitis | reverse complement strand
CGACGCCTACGCGACCCTGATCGGGCTGGCGCGCTCCGCCGGGGCGCTGACCCTGCTGGACACGAGCGGGCCCGCGCTGCTCGCCGGCGGTGCGGCACGGCCCGATCTGCTGAAGCCGAACGCGGGCGAACTCGCCGAATCCGGGCTGGACCCGGCGGGGCTGACGGTGGCGCTGTCGCGCGGCAAAGACGGCATTCTTCTCTCTTCGCCGGACGGGTGCTGGACGGCCGCGCCGCCCGAAGTGCTGTCCGGCAACCCGACCGGCGCGGGCGACGCGGCCGCCGCCTCGCTCGCCCTCTCCCTCCACCGGGGCGAGGCTTGGCCGTCGGCGCTGGTGTCGGCCGTGGCGCTGTCCGCCGCGGCCGTCGTGACCCCTGAGGCGGGCGACGTCGACCTCGACGTGTACCGCCGCATCCAACCGAACGTGATCGTTGAGGAGACCTCATGCCCCTGGTGAAGACCGCCGACCTCGTCGTCCCCGGCCGGGGCGTCGCCGCCTTCAACGTGATCACGCTGGAGCACGCGGAGGCGATCGTCGCCGGTGCGGAAGCCGCGGGCGTCGGGGTGATCTGCCAGATCAGCGAGAACGCCGTCAAGTTCCACGGCGGCCGGCTCGCCCCCATCGCGCGCGCCACGGCGGCCGTCGCGGAGTCCGCTTCGGTGCCGGTCGCGCTCCACCTGGACCATGTGACGGACGTCGACCTGCTCCACCAGGCCGCCGACCACGGTTTCGGTTCGGCGATGTACGACGGCTCCCACCACGACTACGCGGCGAACGTCGCCCTGACGGCGGAGGCCGTGGAGTGGGCGCACCGCCACGGCCTGTGGCTGGAGGCCGAGCTGGGCGAGGTCGGCGGGAAGGACGGCGCGCACGCCCCCGGCGTCCGCACCGACCCGGCCGAGGCGGCGGCTTTCGTGAAGGCGACGGGCGTCGACGCCCTGGCCGTGGCCGTCGGCTCGTCCCACGCCATGACCGACCGCACGGCGGCCCTCGACCACGCGCTGATCGCGGAGCTCCGCGACGCCCTCCCCGTCCCCCTGGTCCTGCACGGCTCCTCGGGCGTCCCCGACGACGAGCTCCGCCGCGCCGTCGCTGGCGGCATGACCAAAATCAACATCGGCACGGCCCTCAACATCGCCTTCACCGACGCCGTCCGCACCCACGCCCCCACCTCCCTCGACCCCCGCAAATACCTCACCCCCGCCCGCACCGCCATGACCACCACCATCACCCACCTCCTCCACACCATCTCCACCTAACTTTTCGGACCACACGATGGCCGCGGAGGGCCGAAGGTCGAGTGACCTCCGTCCGTTGATCGCCTCGAGCTGCGGCGTGTCGCCCGTTTCACACCCCCAACCCGTCCACTCGCCACACCTCGACACGATCTTGCCCAGGCCGGCGCCGCCCCGGGCAGCTCCTTGATCGCGTCGAACTGCGGCGTGTCGCCCGCCTGGCCAGGCCCAAACCGTCCACATGCCACGACTCGACACGATCTCGCCCAGGCCGGCACCGCCCCGGGCAGCTCCTTGATCGCGTCGAACCGCGGCGTGTCGCCCGCCTGGCCGGACCCAAACCGTCCACTTGCCACGACTCGACGCGATCTTGGCCGGTCTCGGTGGCGGCCCGGGCAGGTTCTTGATCGCGTCGAACTGCGGCGTGTCGGCCCTTTGGGTGGGCTCAAACCGTCCACATGCCACGGGTCGGCGCGATCTTGGCCAGGGGGTGGTGGGGGCATGGGCGGGTTCTTGGTCGGGTCTAGGTGTGGCGTGTTGGGGGTTTGGGTGGGATCAAGCCGTTGGGATGCCGCGGGGTGGGGCGATCTTGGTGGGGTGGGGGGACGGGGTTGGATGTTTGGTTAAGGTCGTGAGGTGTTGCGATTTTCGGAGTTTGCGGGGTTTCTTCGGCGGCCTGCTGGGCTGGAGGAGTGCCGGGGTGGGCGGAAGGTTTTCGGGGATCGGGCGTTGGCGCCGTTTCGGGGCAGGGTTCATGATCCGTCGGGGGCGATCGTGGAGATCGCTGGGGGGTTGGCGGGGGCGGATGAGTTTCGGGGTGGGGTCGGTGCGCTGATCTGCGGGGTGCTGGTGTGTGACGGTGGCGCGGCCGGGCCTGCGCTCGGGCCGATTCTGAACCTGCTCGAACACTAGTTGCGGCTGGTCGCGGGGCAGTCGGATCCTGATGACGACGGGCTGTTCCGTCGCGATCCGCGGGTGGCGCGCGCCCATCACGGGCTGCCGTTCACGCTGCTCGCCGTGATGGATCTGCTGAGCAGAGACAAGGACGCCCGGATCGCGCTGCGCGGCGACGTCGAACTGATCCGCCTGGTCGACGAGCTGTCCCGCGCCTACCGGACCCTGCCGTTCCTTCAACAGGTCATCCGCCTCCTGGACGATCGCGAACTGCTCCTGCTCGACCCCGTGCACCACCGCGGCTTCCTGGTGCGGTTCAGCGGAGTGCGCGATCTGATGTACCACCTGTACGCGCTGGTCCAGGCGGCGCTGCTGGAGCACGCGGGGCCCGGCTACCTGGGCGCGGAGCCCGTCAACCCGCTGGCCGTCCGCTTCGCCCGCAACGACCGGCTGAAGGAGATCGGCCACGGCGACGACGACTTCTCCGAACGGCAGCGTTTCGGCTTCCACCATCCCGGAGTCACCGTGGACGGCGGCCGGCCCCGGCTCGCCCCTGCCATCTTCTGCGCCGGTTCCTCCACCTTCGACGAACTCAGCACCCTCGACGGCGTACCGGTCCTTTTCCTCACCGAAAGTTCCCTCCAGTTCAGCTGGGACCCCTCGAACCTGTACCCGGTCATCCACGAGGCCCTGCGCCCCGACGTCACGCTGACCGAACTCCCGGTGACCGAGGTGGCCCGTCTGTTCGCCCGGCTCCTCGCCATCAGCACGGACTGAGCGCAGGAGATCCGACGGCGGCCCACCCGCTTCGAGGGAGGCCGTGCGCGCTCAGGCGGAGGAAAGAGTCATTTTCGCGTGAGGTCGCGTTCGATTCTCTCGGCGTTCGCGAGGCGGATGCGGTGCAGTTCTTTGACTGATTCCAGTGTTGTGAGGTTCTTGTGGATGATCGGGGTTTCGGCGCGTAGGGCGGCGCCGTACAGGTGGCCGCTGTAATTGATGGTGATTCTGCAAGCGTCGTCCGCGGTGGCGACTCGTCGTTCCTCGGGTGAGGCGGCGGTTGAATGGAGGGGAGCGTCTTCTCTGTTCCATTGGGGGTCGGAGGCGGCTTCGACGGGGGTCGCGTAGGTGAGACCTGATCGCTTCATGCAGTCTCGCCATTGCTGGACGGCGGAACGTACGGACGCATCGGACTCGATCTTCGTCAGGATCTGCTGTCTGAACATGGCGACGGCGCGATCGGGGATCACCGGGACCTGGCTGTCGCTGAGGTCGATGGCGGGGGCCCCGTCGTTGAGCTGGGCGTTCGCCTGTTCCAGGCAGCCGCCCTGGGGGACGGGCTTTCCGTGATGGGTCGGGACGTCGCCGTAGAAAACGGCGGTCATGGACTCGGGAACCAGATAGGAGACGCTGCCCTCGCTCGCCACCGAATCCATCGATTCCTTGATGCCCGGGCGGCCGGCGTAGCCGTAGCGTTCCACCTGATATTCGCCCAGCCAGCCGAGTGCCGCGGCGTTCTGTGTCGTGACGATGGGCGGGTAGGACGGTGGGGTGAGGGTGAAACCGAAACCCTTCATGCATTTCGCCACAAGGCGATCGCGTATTTCCGCGACTTTGCGGCCCGCTTGCGGAGTGGGGCCGAAGGCGTCGATTCTCAGCGAGAAATCTGCCGCCGTCCGGACCGTCGCCGGGCCTTGAGGCTCGGGAGAGGAACAGGAAACGAGGGCCGCGACGCCCAGAATCACCAGCGGCACCGAACAAGCTTTTCGGATCATGCGCATCGCCTCAAACCCACCCGCCAGAAGCCGAGGTGCCGCGTCGCGCTCCCCTCCGCGAGGACGGGAGGCGACGCGGCACTGTCTCACCGGAGCTACACGTTGACGGCGGGGCCGTACCTGACCCCGGGGATGTTGTTGATCTCGGAGATGTCGTACGACGTCATCTTCGCCTGGGCCCGGTTGATGGCCCAGTAGGGCACCCCGCTGGAGTAGCTCAGCTTCGGCGCGTCACTGTAGTTCGGGCACTCGTAGAGGCTGTTGTTCTGCTCGTAACGCCAGATCATGCTGACGGCGCGCCGGTAGACGTGCGCGTCGCCGTTGGGGTAGCCGCGCGCCCAGAAGTACCTGGTGCCCGAGTAGGTGCCCTTGCGGACTTCGACCGTCGAGGACGACAGGCCCGGCATCGGGATGCTTCCGCTGCTCCCGCTCACGGTGCTGGGGCTGGACGCGTTCGACGGGTTCTGCAGCCAGTTGCTGCACCAAGAGGTAGCGGCTTCGGCGGGGGTGACACCGGTGAAGCAGACGAGACCGGCGGTGGACACTCCGAGGATTCCCACCGCACGCGCCGTCATATTCCTGAAGGCCATGACACGCTCCTGATTTCCCGGATCTTCGATTGCGAAATCGTGCACCGGCGGCCGTCCCGGCTCGTGCCCTCGGCCGTCGTCCCAACGCTGTGGCGTTTGCGACGGCCAAGACCCATCAACTCCGGGCTTCCGGAGGAATCGCCACATTAGCGGCCCCGCCTTCTCTCCAGCCTTGGGAAAGTCAACGAAGACCGGCCCGCCCCTTTGACCGATCCCCCATAGCGCGCCAGACCCCGAGCGTGATCGCCACCGAACGGACGGTGCCCAGCCCAAGATCTTCTCGAGCTGCAGCATGTGGACCGTTTGAAGAGGCCCGAACCGTCGCTATGGCGCAGGTCGAGACGATCAAGAGCGGGCGGGGGTGGGTCAGGCAATCCAGGTCATGGCGAGGCAGCGGCGCGGGTCGTTGCCGGGGCACGTCCAGGAAGTGGCATTGCGGTGGAGGGTGATGATCGCGCCCAGGGCGTTGAGGCCGTTGATGTGGAGGGAGAGGGGGATTTTCGCCGTTTTGGGGGTGTGGGTGATCGGGCCCAGGGTGATGGATACGCCGTGGTTCTTCACCGTGAAGTGCTCGTCGGTGAGCCTGGCGTCGAGGGCGACGAACTCGACGGGGGCGTAGGGGGCCAGGGCCTGAGCCAGGTCGGTGCGGAGGGCCGGGGGAATGGGGTTCGCGCAGGGGCCCCGGCCGTCGGAGCTGGCGGCGGTTTCGCAGAGGTGGTCGCGGACGTAGACGACCTTGGGGGGTTTTCCGGCTACGCCGTTGTTGTGGTCGACGGCCATGCGGATGGCCGTGGCGTAGGGAGCGGAGTCCGGGACGGGCAGGGTGGGGCGGGGCGTCGGGATGGCCGTGACTTCGGGGGAATCGGCGGTGCGGACAGCCGCGAATCCGGCTGCTGCCGCGATCACCGTGGCCGCCAGCAGCAAGCGGCGTGACTTCTGCATCTGTTCACCTTTCGCCCTCTCCCCCGCTAAGACGGGGCGGAGTCCGGAAGGTGTTGCATTCGTGCCCGTGGGTGTCGGTGGCGGAGGCCCGCTGGGATGCGCCGGCCAAGATCGTGTCGAGTTGTGGGATGTGGACCGTTTCAGGTGGCCCGAACGGTCGGTTTGGCGCAGGTCGAGGCGATCTTGATGGTGGTGCAGGGTGGTGTCGGTTTCATTGGTCGGGTGGGCTAGGGAATGGGGAGGGGGCCGGGGCGGGTGCCTTGGGCGGTGGATTCGTGGGGGGCTACCTTCGTGGAATCACCACGGCGCAGCCTGACGACCTGAGGAAACTTTCCGATCGGTTCGAGGACATCCGACCCAAGACCTTGTCTGAGGACGCGTCCATCGAACTGGTCCTCAGAACGGCGGAGACCTTTGGCAGTCTGGTCGGCGGGATCCGCGGCTGACATCCGGCCCGGCAGGGCGTCGCCGTCCCGCCATGCCTGTGGGCTGGCGGGGCGGTTGCCGGGCTGCCGGGCCGGAAGACGGTGGGGGTCAGAACGGGCTGCGGGCGGGGCGGTTGCCCGTGTCGGGGATGGCGCCGTCGTCGAAGGCGATCGTCACGTGGCTGCCGTCGCAGAACGGTTTGTTGCGGGACGCGCCGCACCGGCAGAGCGCGACGCGGTTGCGGGTCTCGTAGGTGTGGCCGTCGGCGGAGGTGACGGTGATGCCGCCGCGGATCCAGAGGGGGCCGCTGACGCCTTCGGCCGGGTCCTCGACCACCCCGATCGACTTCGGATAGTCCGGTTCGATGGCGGTTTTGCCGTCCTTCTCCCAGGAGACGAGCCGGCCGCCGGTGCACATTCCGGCCTCGTGGTCGACCTTGCCGCCCTGGCCCGGCTCCTCGACGAGGTTCCAGATCTGGCCGTCCGGGTCGCAGAAGCGGGCGAACGCGCAGAGCGCCTGGACGTCCGTCAGCACCCGGTCGGGGCCGTTCTGGACCTCGGCCTGCGAAGCGTAGGAGGCGCGGCTGGCGGTCTCGGTGCCGTCGAAGCCGATCTTGGCGTGGGTGCCGTCGCAGTACGGTTTGTTGCCCGAGTGGCCGCAGCGGCAGAGCGCCTGCTTGTCCTTGTCGGCGAGCTTCTCGGTCTCCTTCCAGGCCACCGACTGGCCCTGCCCGTCGACGACGATCTCCTGACGGGCGACCTCGACCTCCCCGTTGACCAGGTACGGCCCGTCCTTGGACACCACGATCCGGATCTCTTCCGACATGCGCCACTCCCCCGTGAACCAGCAGACCCCGCGGTGATCGCCGGTAAGAGGTCGGCGTACGCACCACGGGGTCTCAGCGACCGGCAAAATCCGGTCAGTCGGCGCGGCCCTCGGCGTTCAGGGTCAGCCAGACGCGCAGCGACATCTCGAACGTCATCCGGGTGTCCGGGTCGTACAGCGCCTCCCCGAACAGCTCCTCGAGCTGGTGGAGCCGGTACCGGACGGTCTGGGGGTGGACGTGCAGCCGGTTCGCCACCTCGGTGGCGTTGAACCCGTTCTGCAGGCAGGCCAGCAGGGTGCGGGCGAGCCGGTCGCGGTGGCGGGCGCGGATGTCGAGCAGGGGCGCGAGCCTGGTCTTGGCGACGGTCCAGACCAGCTCCTCGTCCTTGAAGACGACGAGGCTCGGCATGTGCTCGACGCAGCGGATCAGGCCCTCGTCCGGGACGACGCCGCGCCGCGCGAGGCCCAGCACCTCACGCGACCAGCGCAGCGAACGCCCCACGTCGGTGATGTCGACGGTCGGGCCGATCGCCGCCGACCACTCGCGGAGCGCGTGCTCCAGGACCTGGCGGCGGCCGGGGCCGTCCGGGTCGGGGACGATCAGGCAGGGCTCGTGGCGGGACAGGTCCATCAGGACGTCCGGCGGGAGCGCGGGCTGCAGGAACTCCTCGGTGCGGCGCTCCTGCAGGGCGATCGCGGCGACGGTCTTCGGGATCCGCCATTCGGCGTTGCGGGCGGCCTCGGCGACCGCGCCCGGGGAGGCGATGGGGTCGGCGAGCAGCAGGTCGAGGAGGCGACGGCGGCGGCGGGACTGCTCGCCCGCGACCTGCTCGCTGGCGGTGTGGTAGCCGGCGGCGGCCGCGGCGGCCAGCTCGTCCAGGTAGAGGAGGATCGCCTCGGCCAGCTCGCCCAGCGCGGAACGCGGCAGATCGTGGCGTTCGGACTCGATGGTGATCCGGCGCAGGGCGACGCGCGCGCCCAGCCGCATGGTGATCTGCAGGTTGTCGAGGCTGCGGCCCTCCCGGGCCTCGCCCCAGCCGATGAAACGGTAGGTGTCGGCGAGCTTGTCCAGCGAAGCCTCGGGATCGTCGAGCAGGCCGACGAAATGCCGGACCGCGCCCTCGACTGCCTCACGCATGTTCGCGAGGTACTTGGGGTCTGTGCGGGAGTACTCCGGCCCCCCCGCCTTGATCTCGTCGATCATCTCTTCGACGAGGCTCGGCAGGAAGGGCTCGAAGAATCCGGACCTGATCGACGGGGTGTCCAACATGATGGACATGCGACCTCCGGAGGGTTTTCGTAGCCAGACAACGAAAACTACCCTCGTGACCGCTTCCCTGCCCTCATGCCAGCGGACAAAAGCTACCGATCCGTTGTCACCGAACTGACAACCCTTCAGCGTTCCCCGACGATCAACCGGGCCGCAGTACGCACCATGGCGATGACCTCGCGCCTCGGACGGGCCAGAGCGGTCAGACTGACGAGTGCAGCGAGAACCATGTGTCCGATGACAGATTCGACATCGTCCATTGAGACACCGGCGACCGTCAGGAGGGTGTCCTGCGGGTCGATCGCGGCGCCGAACTGATCGCGGACGAACCGGAACAGCTCGTTGCGGGCGTCGTCGACCCCCGAATCCTGGGAGGTCGTCGCCTGGACGATCGCCGAGGTCAGATTGAGGTTGTCGGCCGCGACGTCGACCAGCGCCTCCAGCAGGCCGCTCAGCCGCGAGGCCGGATCGTCGCCCGGGACGGTCAGCTCGGTGAAGACCTTCGCCCAGTCGGCCGCGACCTCCGTCAGCAGATGATCCTTGGACGCGAAGTACCGGTAGACGGTCGCGCGGGCCACGCCCGCCCGGTCGGCGACGTCGTGCATGGTCACCGCGGGATAGCCGCCCTCGGAGGCCAGCTCGTGGGCCGCCGCGATGAGCCGTGTGCGGCGGGCCTGCTGGTCCTTGCTGAGGGTCCGCGTCACCGTGATCCGAACGTCGCCTGTCAAGGCATCCTCCTGTTGGGTCCGTCTGACATCCTCCCGCATCCGGTTGCTCAGAGACTTGTTCGACGGGCTGTAAAGCCCTTGTCATCTACGTTTATGCAGGTAGAACCGGTTCCAAGGAAGTATTTACTGTTTGGCGGAAGTAAGTACTTGGGGGTAACTTGACTCCGCTCGCCACGGAACGTGACGAGCGTCACCCACCTCTCCGTAGGGATCCCCCACATGAGCGACACCCCCAAGACCGGCAAGGTCTCCTGGAAGCGCTTCGGCCTCGTCATGGCCCCCGCCGCCGTGATCGTCGGCGGTCTCGGCGCCGGAGTCGCGGCCGGCGCCGTCCAGACGACCTTCGCCTTCTCCGGCTCGAACTTCACGGTCACCGCCGACCAGATCGACGCCAAGGGCTTCCAGCAGTACGGCGACCTGCTCAAGGACGCCAACGGCAAGCCGCTCCCCGTCACCACCGCGGTGATCAACCACGCCGAGATCACCAACATGTGCCAGTCGGTCGTGCAGAAGCTGCCCTACGGCCTCGGCACCGTGACCCTCAAGCTCAGCGCCGGCACCACCAAGGGCAAGCCCGTCGTGGCCGACCACCTGACCATGGGCATCGACTCCCTCGAAGCCGACGCCGTGTTCAAGAACATGCAGATCGGCCAGGACGCCAGCACCCTGTCCGCCGCCAAGAAGGGCGTCACCGACTGGGCCGACGCCCCGTCCGGCCAGCTCGGCGGCATCGGCGCCCAGGGCGGCTTCGGCCAGCAGGCGACCGAGGCCCTGCTGACCAACGTCAAGCAGAACGCCTACTCCACCACCGCCGGCACCTTCAAGCTCTCGGGCCTGTCCCTGAAGCTCGTCGGTGGCGTCTCCGAATGCGGTAAGTAGCCATGCACAAGACCGAACCCACCGAACCCACCGGCTTCCGTCGCTGGCGGCGCAGCCGTCCCTTCTGGGGCGGCCTGCTCGCCATCCTCGGCGGAGCCGAACTCCTCGCGATCCCCCTCGCGCCGCTCGGCATCGTCGTCCTCCAGGGCATGTCGCCGTGGCTGGCCGGGATCGTGCTGATCCTCGCGGGAGTGCTCGTCTGGGTGCAGCCGCAGCAGCGCTTCTTCTTCGGCCTCATCGCGATGCTGGCCGCGCTCGCCTCGCTGATCACCTCGAACCTCGGTGGGTTCGGTCTCGGCATGACCCTCGGCCTGCTCGGCGGCGGGCTGATCTTCGCCTGGACGCCAGGTCACGCCCAGCAGGACAAGCAGCCCCGCGAGATCGTTCCGGGGCTGGCCCAAGAACTGGAGGCGTAGTGCGGAGCACGTACGCGGCGGTGATCGTCGCGGCGGCGCTCGGGGCCGGAGGGTTCGCCACGGCGGCCTTCGGCGAGCCGACGCCCACGCCCACCCCCGTCGCGCCCGCCCC
>NZ_BAAGZI010000207.1:0-10121 GCF_054778695.1 Actinocorallia lasiicapitis | reverse complement strand
GCCGGTGACGACCGTCCGCGCCGCACCCGCACCCGCCGTCCGGCCGGTAACGACCGCCCCCGCCGGGGCGGCGACTCCGACGGCGGCGACCGCAACTCCTGATTCACCTGACGGCCGGCCGGTTCCGCGACACACTGTCGCCGGGGCCGGTCGGTCTCTTCGTTTCTGTACTTTCGACTTGAGAAGAGCTCCTCCAGTGACTTCGTCCGCGACGGAACAGGCCCCCGGCACCACCGTCACCCTGTACCCGGGCCATGACGGCGTCGGCACCGTCCGCCGCACCGTGCTGCCCGGCGGCCTCCGCGTGGTCACCGAGACCATGCCGACCGTCCGTTCGGTGGCCTTCGGCATCTGGGCCGGCATCGGCTCCCGCGACGAGGACCTGGCCGACGCCGGCGCCACCCACTACCTCGAGCACCTGCTGTTCAAGGGCACCGAGCGGCGCACCGCGCTGGAGATCTCCTCGGCGATGGACGCGGTCGGCGGCGACCTCAACGCGTTCACCGCCAAGGAGTACACCTGCTACTACGCGCGCGTCCTGGACGAGGACCTCCCGCTGGCCGTGGACGTCGTCTCCGACATGCTGACCGGCTCGCTGATCACCGCGGAGGACGTGGACGCCGAACGCGGCGTCATCCTCGAGGAGATCTCGATGCGTGACGACGACCCGTCCGACCTGATCCACGACGAGTTCTCGATCGCCATGTACGGCGACGCCCCGCTGGGCCGCCCGATCCTCGGCACCGTCGAGACCATCAACGCCCTCCAGCGCGACGGCATCGCCCGCTACTACCACTCGCACTACACGGCCCCGAACCTCGTGGTCGCGGTGGCCGGGAACGTCGACCACGACCGGGTCGTCGATCTGGTGGCGAAGGCGTTCGACGGGCACCTCAACGGCTCCGACCGGCCGGCCGCGCCCCGGATCGGCGGCGAGCCCACCCCGACTCTCGGCGGCGGCACCCGGCTGATCGTCGACGACACCGAGCAGGCCCACATCGTGCTGGGCGTGCCGGGTCTGGCCCGCAACGACGACCGCAGGTTCGCGCTCGGCGTGCTGAACGCGGCGTTCGGCGGCGGCATGTCGTCGCGGCTGTTCCAGGAGATCCGTGAGAAGCGCGGCCTGGCCTACTCGGTGTACAGCTACACCAGCCAGCACGCCGACACGGGCTCGTTCGGCCTGTACGCCGGCTGCCAGCCCGCCAAGATCGACGACGTGCTGAAGATCTCCGTCGACGAGTTCGCGAAGGCCGTCCAGGCGGGTCTGACGGCCGAGGAGGTCACGCGCGGCAAGGGCCAGCTCCGCGGCTCCACGGTCCTCGGCCTCGAGGACACCGGCTCCCGTATGTCCCGTATCGGCAAGTCCGAACTGGTCTACGAGAACCTTCTCCCGGTCGACGAGGTCCTGGCCCGCATCGACGCCGTCACGCTCGACGAGGTCAACACCATCGCCCGCGAACTCCTCGCCCAGCGCCCCACCCTCACCGTCATCGGCCCTTTCGAAGGCCGCGACTTCCAGCTCTGACCGGCTCCCGCGAACGCCCGCCCCCGAATCCCGGACGGCGGGCTTCACCGCTCAAACGCCCAGTGCCCTCCGGGCATCGACGCCGATCCGGTCCATCACGACCGTCGCGGCGAGCAGTACGGCCATCCCGTCATCCGAGAAGTAGGCTTCCTCGACTCCCTCGACCTCGGCCAAGAGCTCAGGGAGCACGGCCGTCGGTCCGAAGGTGACCGCGAGCAGCGCCTCGAGAGGCCCCGCGACCGGTGACGCCAACTCGGCCCTGATCATCCGCAGGTTCCCCGCCCGCCGCTCCGAGATGAGTCCGGAGGCGAGGAATCTGTCGGCCTCCCGCGTCACCGTCGCGGCCGAGACCTCGAACCGCCGGGCCAGCTCCACCAGGGAGAACTCTCCTTCAGGATGCAAGAAGAGCCACGCCAGCAGCTCGCCCTGGAGGGAGCGGAACGCCGCGGTCTGCGAGAGGAAGGTGCGGGGTCCGTCCGGCGCGTTGGTCGGACCCCGCACCCGTTCGGGGGTGGCGGGAAGGGTGGAGTGACATTCCGGCCGCCGGTGTAACTTTTGGGCGCTTGCTCAGTCTGCACCCGGAGGGTGGTTCTTGTGAAGATTCTTCGGGTTTTTCTTTGGCGCTAGGCTTCTGCTCAGCAGCTTTCCGCGTCAGGAGGATGAAAGTGATCAAGGTCGGAGTGCTCGGCGCGAAGGGGCGGATGGGGACCGAGGTCTGCCGGGCCGTCGAGGCCGCCGAGGACCTGGAACTGGTCGCGACCGCCGACGCCGGCGAGCCGCTCGACGTCCTCAAGCAGGCCGAGGTCGTCGTCGACTTCACCCATCCCGGCGTCGTCATGGAGAACCTGAAGTTCCTCATCGACCACGGGATCCACGCCGTCGTCGGCACCTCGGGGTTCGAACCCGACCGGGTCGCCCAGCTCCAGGAGTGGCAGGCCGCCCAGCCCGGCGCGAAGATCCTCATCGCCCCGAACTTCACCATCGGCGCGGTGCTGATGATGCACTTCGCGCAGAAGGCGGCGCCGTTCTTCGAGTCCGTCGAGGTCGTCGAGCTGCACCACCCGAACAAGGTCGACGCCGTCAGCGGCACCAGCTACCGGACCGCCGAGCTGATCGCGCAGGCGCGCGCCGCCGCCGGCACCCCCGCCTCCCCGGACGCCACCAACCCCGAGATGTCCCTGGAAGGCGCGCGCGGCGCCGACGTCGACGGGGTCAGGGTGCACTCGGTGCGGCTGCGCGGCCTCACCGCCCACCAGGAGGTCCTGTTCGGCGGCCCCGGCGAGACCCTGACCATCCGCCACGACTCGATGAACCGCGAGGGCTTCATGCCGGGCGTGCTGCTGGGCGTCCGCAAGGTCGCAGGGCTGGACGAGGACCTGGTCGTCGGACTCGAGCACGTGCTGGGGCTGTGAGCGCGAGGTGAACTTCACCGACGAGCCCTGGGACTACCTGGGCGCCTCCGAGGCGATCGACTTCGACGACGAGCGGATCCAGCGGCACTCCGCGAAGTTCCCCGACGGGGAGGTCGCCTACGCGAAGGCCGCGTTCGAGTTCGTCCGCGACGAGATCTCCCACTCGATGGACGTGGGTGATCCGCGCTGGCCGTGGCGCGCCACCGACGTCCTGGAGCAGGGCGTCGGCCTCTGCTATTCCAAGGCGCATCTGTACGTGGCGTTCCTGCGGCTCGCCGGCATCCCCTCCGGCCTGTGCTACCAGCGGCTGCGTGACGACGACAGCGGCGAGACCGTCGTGCACGGCCTGGTCGCCGTCCAGTTCGACGACCACTGGGTGCGGCTCGACCCGCGCGGCGACCGTCCGGGCCTGCGCACCTGGTTCGCCACCGACGAGGACCTGCCCGCCTACCGGCCGCGCCCCGAACTCGGCGAGACGACCTTCGAAGAGGTCTACGCCGACCCCCACCCGTCCGTTCTGGAAGCACTCCAGGCCCCCCACCCGTGGATTCCGTCCGATCTCGGCTGAGTCACAACCCCGTCTCAGGGGATTGTCGTCGTTCACACCACTGATCTACGTTGACTGAGCGTTGATCAGCGGCGTGACCCCCGGGTTCCACCCCTACCCGGGGAGCACGAGCCGCCCCGCCCGCCGGGGTCAAGGCGATTGGAAGCCGTACTTGCGGAGCAGGGCGGTGCCGTCGGACGAGGCCAGCCAGCGGACGAACGCGGCCGCCTCCTTCTGGTGTTCGCTCTTGTCCAGTGTGGTCGCGGGGTAGACCGCCGCGACGTTCTGGTCGGCGGGGATCGCGACGCTGCTGGCCGCGGCGCCCGCCGACTTCATGTCGGTGATGTAGACCAGGCCCGCGTCGGCCTCGCCGTTGCGGACCCGGCTGAGCACCGCCCGCACGTCCAGCTCCTCGGCCGCCGGACGGACCGTGACGCCCGCCTTGCCGAGCGCCTGCAGCGAGTACCGGCCGATCGCCCCGTTCGGGGCGCCCAGCACGACCCGCAGCCGCCGTGAGGACAGCGAGCCCAGCCCCTTGATCCGCTTGGGGTTGCCGGGGGCCACCGCGATGGTGAGGGAGTTGCGGGCGATGACGGTGCCCGTCCCGACGTACTTCGCCAGATCGGTCAGGGTCTGCTCGTCGGCCGAGGCCAGGACGTCGGCGCCGGGACGGCCCGACTTCACCCGCGACGCCAGCTCCTGCGTGCTGCCGAACGTCAGCCGGAGTTTCACGCCCGGATGGGTCTGGGCGTAGCTGTCGGAGATCTCGGTGAAGGCGTCGGTGAGCGAGGGGGAGGCCAGCACCTCCAGGGTGACCTCGCCGTTCCCGCCGCCGCACGCCGCGGCCGCCAGCAGAAGGCAGAGGGGGAGGGCACGACGCATACGCAAGATCATATGCGGACGAAGGGTGGACGCGGTGCGAAATCAGACGACTGTCGGTGCCCGTCGTTAGGGTTGGCGCATGGATCTGATGGACCTGCTCCCCGACGACTGGCGCGCCCGGCTCGACCTCGACCCGCTGGCGACCGAGGCGCTCGGCGCGTTCGTCGGCGGGGAGTACGACAAGCACACGGTCTTCCCGCCGCGCGACGACCTGTTCAACGCCTACCGGCACACCCCTTACGCCGACGCGCGGGTGCTCATCCTCGGCCAGGACCCGTACCACGGTCCCGGTCAGGCGCACGGTCTGAGCTTCAGCGTCCGCGACGGCGTCAAGCTGCCGCCGTCACTGCGGAACATCTACAAGGAGCTCCAGTCCGACCTGGGCGTCGAACCGGCGGCGAGCGGCGATCTGACGCGCTGGGCCGATCAGGGCGTCATGCTGCTCAACGCGGTGCTCACGGTCCGGGCGGGTGAGGCCGCCTCGCACGCCAGGAAGGGCTGGGAGGAGTTCACCGACGCCACCATCCGCGCCCTCAACGCCAAGCCCGAGCGGGTCGTGTTCGTGCTCTGGGGGGCGTACGCGCGGAAGAAGGCGGCGCTGATCACCGGGCCGCAGCACTACGTTCACGAGTCGGCGCATCCGAGCCCGCTCAGCGCGAAGGCCTGGTGGGGCACGAAGCCGTTCAGCGCGGTCAACGCGGCGCTCGCCGAGGCGGGGGAGAAGCAGATCGACTGGTAGCCGGGAAAGCGAAAGCCGGGACGCCCGAAGGCGTCCCGGCTCGATGACGGCCGCGGTCAGACTTCGACGACCACGGGAACGATCATCGGACGGCGGCGGTAGCTCTCGCTGACCCACTTGCCGACGGTGCGGCGCATCCGCTGCCGGATCTGGTGGGTGTCGGCGACGCCGTCGTCCGCTGCCTCCTGAAGGGTGGCGCGGATCCGGTCGATCACCTCGCGGAAGTCCTGGTCGCCGATGCCGGCGCCACGCGCGTGGATCTCCGGACCGGCGATGATCTTGCCGGAGGTGGAGTCCACGACCACGACCACCGAGACGAAGCCCTCTTCGCCGAGGACCCTGCGGTCCTTGAGCGAGGCCTCGGTGACCTCGCCGACGCTGCTGCCGTCCACATAGACGTAGCCCGCCGGAACCGAACCGACGATCTTCGCGACGCCGTCGATGAGGTCGACGACCACACCGTCCTCGGCGATCACGATGTTCTCGTCCGGAACCCCCGTCAGCGCCGCGAGCTTGGCGTGGGCGCGCAGATGGCGCCATTCGCCGTGCACCGGCATGAAGTTCGACGGCTTCGTCAGGTTCAGCAGGAAGATCAGCTCACCGGCCGAGGAGTGGCCGGACACGTGCACCAGGGCGTTGCCCTTGTGCACGACGCGCGCGCCCCACCTGGTCAGGCCGTTGATCACCCGGTTGACCGAGTTCTCGTTGCCCGGGATCAGCGAGGACGCCAGCATCACGGTGTCGCGCTCGGTGATCCGGATCTGGTGGTGGTCGCGGTTGGCCATCCGGGACAGCGCCGACATCGGCTCGCCCTGCGAACCGGTGCAGACCAGCACGACCTGCTCGGGCGGCAGATCGTCGAGCTGCTTGAGATCGACGAGCAGGCCGTCCGGGACGTCCAGGTAGCCCAGTTCCTTGGCGACGCCCATGTTCCGGACCATGGACCGCCCGACGAAGGCGACCTTCCGGTTGTTGGCGACGGCCGCGTTGAGCACCTGCTGGATCCGGTGCACGTGCGAGGCGAACGAGGCGACGATGATCCGTTCCTCGGCCGTCCTGAACACGTTGTTGATCGCGCCGGAGATGTCGCGTTCCGCGGTGACGAAACCCGGGACCTCGGCGTTGGTCGAGTCGGACATCAGCAGATCGATGCCCTCGGAACCGAGCCGCGCGAAGCCGGGCAGGTCGGTGAGCCGGCCGTCCAGCGGAAGCTGGTCCATCTTGAAGTCGCCGGTGTGCACCACCAGGCCCGCGGGTGTGCGGATGGCGACGGCGAGGGCGTCGGGGATCGAGTGCGTCACCGACAGGAACTCGCAGTCGAACGGGCCGAACGACCGGCGTTCGCCGTCCGAGACGACCTGCAGGATCGGCTTGATCCGGTGCTCCGACAGCTTGGCCTCGATGAGCGCCAGTGTCAGCCGCGACCCGACCAGCGGGATGTCGCCCCGTTCGCGCAGCAGGTACGGCACCGCGCCGATGTGGTCCTCGTGCCCGTGGGTGAGGATCACCGCCTCGATGTCGTCGAGCCTGTCCCGGATGTACTCGAAGTCCGGCAGGATCAGGTCGACGCCGGGCTGCTCCTCCTCGGGGAAGAGCACACCGCAGTCGACGATCAGCAGCCGCCCGGCGAACTCGAAGACGGCCATGTTCCGGCCGATCTCGCCTAGTCCGCCGAGGGCGACGATGCGCAGAGCCCCGGACGGCAGTGCCGGCGGGTAGCTCAGCTCAGGATGCGGGTGGCTCATGCGCCCACCCCGCTGTTACAGCTCACTCAGTTGCCTCCACCTTGATTCCCCCTGCGATCAGATCTTCACGTAGCTGTGCCACGAATTCCGGCGTGGCGTCCACGAGCGGGAGTCGTACGGCCCCGCCCGGCCGGCCCAGGAGTCCCAGCGCGGCCTTGACCGCGATGACGCCCTGGGTGCGCGTCATGATCGCGGTGATCACCGGGAGCAGCCTGCGGTGGATCGCGAGCGCTCCGGCGGTGTCACCGGACCTGTAGAGGTCAATCATCTCATGCAGGTCGGCCCCGGCCACGTGCCCCACGACCGACACGAACCCGACGGCCCCCTGGGACAGCCAGGCGAGGTTCAGCGGGTCGTCTCCCGAGTAGAACTTCAGGTCGGTCGCGGCCATCACCTTGGAGGCCGTGAACAGGTCGGCCTTGGCGTCCTTGACCGCGACGATCTTCGGGTTGGCGGCCAGCCGGATCATGGTCTCGGCCTCGATCGGGATGCCCGCCCGGCCCGGGATGTCGTAGAGCATCACCGGGAGGTCGGTGGAGTCGGCGATGGCTGTCATGTGGCGGAAGACACCCTCCTGGGGCGGCTTGTTGTAGTACGGCGTGACGGTCAGCAGACCGTCCGCGCCCGCCGCCTGCGCCATCCGCGCCAGCTTGATGCTGTGCTGGGTGTCGTTGCTGCCCGCGCCGAACACGATGGACGCCCGGTCACCGACCGCCTCCACGACGGCGCGGAGCACGCGCTCTTTCTCGTCGTCGTTGGTGGTGGGGGACTCGCCGGTGGTGCCGTTGATCACCAGTCCGTCATGGCGCTGCTCCTCGACGAGGTAGGTCGCGAGGGCTGCGGCCGCGTCGAAGTCCACGGTGCCCTCGGCGGTCATCGGGGTGACCATCGCCGTGAGCATCCGGCCGAACGGGGCGTCGGGTGCAGTGCTGGGTGCCATGGCATGAACCGTACCGGAGGACGGCAGACGCCGCCGATCTACGCTCGGGGGTACGCAGATCAGCGGCGTCTACTCGGTCATCGTGGCACGCATTTCCCACGTTACGGAGGTTTTCCTACGAGATTCCGAAACGTTACCTTTAATGCACCACCAGGGACTCGGTAAGCCTCGCCCGGAGCTCCTCGACATGCGGGGTCCGGATCAGATCGTTGCCGCGCACCGCCCACCAGTGGCCGGACCCGCCCCAGCCGATCCGCCAGCCGGAGAACTCGTCGGCGAGTTCGGCCAGCGTCTGCTGCGCGCTGTACTCCATGCTCATCGCCCTCTTTCCCGCGGCTTACCTCGGGGCCGCCGCACCGATGTCTACCCGGGTTGGACCGTTCTCAAAGGGGCGATTTTCCTTACTCTACGTCGGGTAGCCATACCCGTCGGTAATCTGCCCACTCCTGTTCCGAGGTGGTCCAGTCCGCGTATACGCCCAGGCCAAACGGTTTCGCCGGGGTGCGCCCGAGCGCGTCCAGTCCTCTGCGGACGCCCCGGATCGACACCGGGAGGGTCTCTGACCAGTCGAAAAGCGCTGGATAGGTCGGGACGCCGACAAAGACCGTCACCTGGTCGCCGATCAGCTCCAGCGTGTGCCGGGTGTGCCAGGCGAAATGCCGTCCCACCAGCGATTGGGTGGGGAGTTGTGTGTCATAGGTCATGATCGCGACCTGGTCGACCCGGGCGGCGACTTCGCGGAGAAATGCATCGGTCGGTCGCGCCGGGTAATGGAAACGGCCGGTTCTCGGGAGCAGTTTCGTGAGTGGTTGCGCTTCACCGAGAAGTGTCTGCTGTTCCAGTGCGACGGAAAGGAGCCCGGTGACCTTTCTGGTGCGGTCGAGAAGATCGAGGAACGCGGTGTCGTCGGGATAGATGGGTTCGAGGTCGTAGTGAATGCCGTCGAAGCCGACTTCGATCATGTCCTGGGCGGTGGTGACGATCCGCTCGCGGACGCTCCGGTCGTCAAGGTTCAGGACCCCGTGGCCGCCGACGATCCGGATCTGCCCGAGATACGCCTGGATCCGGACTCCGGGCGCCAGCCGGTGCATCGCGGCGGTCAGCTCACGGGCGTGGGCGTACTTGGCGGCGGGGACGGAGCCGTCGGGCTCGAACGGCCCGGCGTGGAAGTAGACGTCAGTGATCTTGTTCCGGTGGAGCAGCCCGGCGAAGCCGGCGTACTCCTGCTCGGTGCGGGCGTCGCCGACCCACTGGTGGCGGGCCCACAAGGCGTTGACCTCGGTGCCGCGCGCCTTCGGCTCCTCCTGCCACCAGACCCACGCCAGGGCCGGGACGAGCAGGGCAAGTCCGACCACGAGAGCGGCGAGCCGCCGGATCCATCTCATGACAGAGCAGTATGAAGCCTGATCATCTCGACGGGCTGGTCGAATTCGAGCACCCTGGTCGCCTCGTCGGGCGCCCAGCCGGACGGTTCGAGGAACCCCCGGAACGCCGTGTCCTGAACGAACGCCCAGGTGACGGCGGTGGTGTAGCCGTCCTCGCGGAGCAGGTCGACGGCGGCGGCGAGCAGCCGGCTGCCGTGGCCCTCACGCGCCCGCAGCGGATCGACGTGCAGGGCGACCAGTTCGGCGGCGTCGGGCTCCTCGTCGGGGTCGGCGGTGGGAGCGTAGGCGGCGAAACCGGTCACGATCCCCTCGGCGACGGCCACGAGCAGCCGGTGACGCGGGGGAGCGGCCGCGGCCTGCGCCCACTCCTCGCGGAGCGGCTCCGGATCGGCCGCCATGGCCGCCAGCGCCTCCGCCGGGACGAACCCCCGGTAGGCCGACTCCCAGGCCCGGATCTGGATCTCCGCGATCGCGGCGGCATCGCCCCTGCGCGCCTCTCGCACACCCACCTCAGCCTTCATGCCGGTCACGCTACCGCTCACGATTCGGCGGTGCGGCGGGCGCGGTAGGCGCGGTTCCCGCAGATCTTCCTATCGCCCCAGGTACTGGACGTGTCGAGGCGCGACCCGGAAGGCAACGAGTGCTGCCTCGTCGGCGGTCAGGTGTGCAGGGCGGTGGCCAGGCGGCGGACGCCCTCGGTCAGGGCCGCGTCGTCGGGGGCGTTGTTGTAGCTGAGGCGCAGATGCGGGCCCGGCGGTTCGGCCGGGAAGTAGGGGCGGCCCGCGCCCACCTGGACGCCGTGCTGGCGTGCGGAGTCCAGGAGGGCGCGCTCGTCGATCCCGTCGGGCAGCCGCAGCCAGAGATGGAAGCTGCCCTGCGGGAGCGGCGCGAGCTCCGCCTCCGGCAGCAGTTCGGCGACGGCCGCGGCCAGCACGTCGCGGCGGCG
>NZ_BAAGZI010000206.1:0-10140 GCF_054778695.1 Actinocorallia lasiicapitis | reverse complement strand
GCCGGACGGCCTCGGCCGCCAACCTGGCCCTCAGCGTGCTCGCCGGGCTGGGCGCCGCCGCGCTGGGCGTGCTGCTGGCTCAGGCGGTCGGCTGAGGCTCGAACGCCTGCCGGAACGTGAACGCGTAGGGCGTCGGCCCGTGCTCGCGCAGATGCTCGAGCCGTTCCTTGGCCTCCGCGACGGTCGGCAGCTCCCCCTCGGGCACCCACCACAGCACCTGGAACATCTCTCCCAGGTGCTGGAACCACTCGCGCCGCCGCCGCACGTAGTCCATGTGCACGGTCCGGTAGACGTAGTCGAAGAGCGCTTCCCGCGACTCCCAGACGCTCATGTTCACCATCAGCTCGGGATCGCCGTAAGGCCGGATGTCGGTGGCGTCGTCCGCTTCACCGACCATCCGCCAGACGAAGCCGGGCGCCGCGTCGGCGAGCGCGTTGATCTCTTCGAGCCCGTTGACGAATCCGGCGAGCTGAGGAGAGTCCAAAGGTGCGGCGAGACGGGCGATGTTGAGCTGGGCGAGATGCATGAGGCGACTATAATCAGTTTTCACTATTTTTAGAAATCGCCACACAGCAGCGGCCCGGCGCGGGATCCATCACGGCCGTCCCGCCCGACTCCTCGGCGAGCCCCGCGAGCAACGCCAGATTCATCCCGCAGACCAACGGCGGGAACTCCCCCGCGAGCCGGTGGAAGGGGCAGTTGCGCATCCGCACCACCGCGCCGTCCAGATACGGCTCATACCCCCGCTCCCTGAGCACGTCGAGCAGCTCACGGCCGTCCAGAACCGGCCCGTGGACGCGCGCCGCCGCCGCGACGGCCTGTTCGAGCCCGGCGTCCTCGACGGCCTCGGCCAGCACCGCCGCCACCGTCCGGTAGTCCCTGGCGGGCAGCGACACCGCGAACTCGGCGTCCGAGCGCCGGTAGAGCTTGGCCGGACGTCCCGCACCCGGCCCGCTCCGCCCCTCGGGACGCCGGAACACCGCGTCCAGCAGCCCGCCTTCGACGAGTTTGTCCAGATGGAAGACGGCGAGGGTCCTTTTGATCCCGGCCGCCTCGGCTGCCTCGTCCCGGCTGACGTCGTGGTCCTGCGCGGCCACGTACTCGTACAGACCTCTTCTGACCGGGTCCTGGAGAAGGGCGACGGCTTCGATGCTCACCCCGCCTTTGTAGCAGCCCTACAAAGGCGGTAGGGCCAGCTTCGTCTTCGCGATCACTGCTCGGCCGGTGGCCTGCCTGGCAGACTGGGGTTCCGCGGAAGAGATCCGGGCGGGGCCGAACGCCTTCGCTTTGTCGAAGTCATACGTCGAAGTCATACGGGGAGATGCGATGCGCGAAGCGGTGGTCACCGGCCTGGGCGCGACGACGCCACTCGGCGGCGACCTGCCGACCACCTGGGACGGCCTGAAGACGGGCCGTTCCGGTGTCGCCCTCGTCGAGGAGGAGTGGGCCGTCGATCTCCCGTCCAGGATCGCCGGCCGGCTGGCCGTCGAACCGACCGCGATCCTCAGCCGGGTCGAGGCCCGCAAGCTCGACCGGGTCGAGCAGATGGCGATCGTCGCGGGCCGTGAGGCGTGGGCGTCGGCGGGCGCTCCCGACGTCGATCCGGTCCGTTTCGCGGTGGTGATCGGCACCGGGATCGGCGGCGCGACCACCATGCTCGACCAGTTCGACACGATCCTGAAGAGCGGTGTCCGGCGGGTGTCCCCCAACACGGTGCCGATGCTGATGCCGAACGGCCCGTCCGCCTATGTGTCGATGGAGCTGGGCGCGAAGGGCGGCGCGCGCACCCCGGTGTCGGCGTGCGCGGCGGGCGCCGAGGCCATCGCGTTCGGCGCCGACCTGATCCGGCTCGGCCGCGCGGACGTGGTCATCGCGGGCGGCGCGGAGGCATGCATCCACCAGCTCACGATGGCGGCGTTCGCGCAGATGCGCGCGCTGTCCACGCGCAACGACAGCCCGTCCACCGCGTCCCGGCCGTTCGACGTGACGCGCGACGGCTTCATCATGGGCGAGGGCGCGGCCGTCATGGTGCTGGAGTCCGCCGAGTTCGCCGCCGCGCGCGGCGCGAAGATCTACGGCCGGGTCGCCGGTTCCGGCGTCACCTCCAGCGCCGCGCACATCACGGCGTCCGACCCCGACGGCCAGGCCCGCGCGATGCGCCTGTCGCTGGAGGACGCCGGGCTGTCCGCCCTGGACGTCGACCATGTGCACGCCCACGCCACCTCGACCCCGCAGGGCGACGTCGCCGAGGCCGAGGCGATCGTCCAAGCGCTCGGCAGCCACCCGGCCGTCACGGCCACCAAGTCGATGACGGGCCATCTGATCGGGGCGTCCGGGGCGCTCGGCGCGATCAGCGCCCTGCTCTCGGTCCACGAGGGGATCATCCCCGGGACGATCAACCTGGCCGAGCTCGATCCCGCCGTCAAGGTGGACGTCGTCCAGAACACCGCCCGGGAGACGAACGTCCGAGCGGCGATCGCCAACAGCTTCGGCTTCGGCGGTCACAACGTCTCCCTGCTGTTCACCCCGTAGCGGCGCGGCTCAGCGGACCGCTTCGCTCGCGGCCCGCTCGATCGCCGTGATCAGCGACTCGACCTTCGCGGTGTAGATGGAGTCGTGGGTGACCTCCGACAGCGGGCCGCCCAGCCGGGTGATGTGCGGGAACCGCTCCGGATCGACCAGGCGGTACTCGCGCCGCCACGACTCCTCGTCGGCGGCGCGCGCGTCGGGCTCGACCAGCTCGAACGCGGCGTGCTGGCCGACGTGAGCGAGGACCGAGTCGCCGAACATCCGGTAGTGGACGACGGCCGCGGACCCCTCGAGCCCCGCCTCGGTGACCGCGCCGAGGATCAGTTCGACCACCCGGAACTCGTTGCGCCTGCGCGTGGTGCGGCTGGCCATCATCGCCGACACGACCGGGTACTTCATCCCGACGCGCAGCGACTCCCAGGCCAGAGCGCGTAGCCGGGCGCGCCAGTCGAGGCCGTCGGGGACCCCTTCCAGCACCTCGCCGAGCGTGCGGTCGGCGACCTCGAGCAGCAGTTCGTCCTTGTCCCTGAAGTGCCGGTAGACGGCTGTCGGGTCGGCGCCCAGCTCCTGGCCGAGCCGGCGCACGGTGAAGGCGTCCGAGCCGCCGAGCGCGGCGATGCGCAGGCTCGCCTCGATGATCGCTTCCGGGGTGAGCTGGCTGCCCGAACGGCGGGTGCGGGGGGTGGCGGCGGATTTCGGCATGGTCCCGCAAGTGTACCGAGACGGCCACGGTCCAGCGCAACACCGTTGACAACTGCATTGCGCTAGGAGTTCACTCTCCCCATTCGCCAGCGATTCGAGGGATTCATGAACGAGCTTGAGCCGGACCTAATCTTCACCGGGGGGACCGTCTTCACCGGTCTCGCCGACGCTCCGCAGCGCGCGGACGTCGCGGTCGGCGACGGCCGGATCCTGGCCGTCGGGGACGGGGTCGCGGCGCTGGCACGGCCGGGCACCGAGATCGTCGATCTGGCCGGCGGGATGCTGGCGGCGGGTTTCCAGGACGCCCATGTGCATCCCGCCTACGCCGGGGTCCAGCTCGCCCGCTGCGATCTGGGCGCCGAGCACACCGTCGAGGGCTACTTGCGGACCGTGGCCGGGTACGCCGCCGCCCACCCGGACAAGCCGTGGATCTGCGGCGGCGGCTGGTCGATGGACGTCTTCCCCGGCGGCACCCCCACCCGGCACATGCTCGACTCCGTCGTGCCGGACCGGCCCGTCCTGCTGACCAACCGCGACGGCCACGGCGCGTGGGCCAACAGCCGGGCGCTGGAGCTCGCCGGGATCGGCCGCGCCACCCCCGATCCCGCCGACGGCCGGGTCGAGCGCGAACCCGACGGCTTCCCCGCGGGCACCCTCCAGGAAGGGGCCATGCGGCTGGTCCCCGCCCCCGACGCCTCCCCGGACGAGGCCCACCAGGGCCTGCTGGTCGCCCAGGAGCGGATGTTCTCGCTGGGCGTCACCGCCTGGCAGGACGCGATGATCGCCGCCTATCCCGGCAATCCCGACAACTTCCACACCTACCGGCGGGCCGCCGCGAGCGGCGAGCTCCGCGCCAAGGTCGTCGGCGCGCTCTGGTGGGACCGCGAGCGCGGCCTCGAGCAGATCGACGAGCTGGTCGAACGCCGTGCGGGCGGCGTCGGCCGGTTCCGCCCCACCACCGTCAAGATCATGCAGGACGGCATCGCGGAGAACTTCACCGCCGGGATGCTCGACCCCTACCTGGACTCCTGCGGCTGCGCCACGGCCAACTCCGGCCTGACCTTCGTCGATCCGGAGCTACTGAAGGAGGCCGTCCGGCGGCTCGACGCCCTCGGCTTCCAGATCCACTTCCACGCGCTCGGCGACAAGGCCGTCCGCCAGGCGCTCGACGCCCTGGAGTCGGCGCGCGACGCCAACGGAACCAACGACAACCGCCACCATCTCGCCCACCTCCAGGTCGTGCACCCCGACGACATCGCCCGGTTCGCCCCGCTCGGCGCGGCCGCCAACATCCAGGCGCTGTGGGCCGCGCACGAACCGCAGATGGACGAGCTGACCATCCCGTTCCTCGGCCCCGAACGCGCCGCCCGCCAGTATCCGTTCGGCGCGCTCCAGCGGGCCGGCGCACGGCTCGTCGCGGGCAGTGACTGGTCGGTGAGCAGCCCGAACCCGCTGCTGGCACTGCACGTCGCGGTCAACCGGGCCGTCCTGGACTCCGACGCTCCCCCGTTCCTGCCCGAGCAGGCACTGACCCTGGCCGAGGCGTTCCGCGCGTACACCTCGGGCAGCGCATGGATCAACCATCTCGACGCCGAGACCGGCACCGTCGAGGCCGGAAAGCTCGCCGATCTCGTGGTCCTCGACCGCGACCCCTTCGCCGGACCACCCCGGGAGATCGGGCTCACCCAGGTGACCCGCACCTACGTCGAAGGTCTTCCCGTCCATTCCTGATCCCCGGAGGTACCTCCCGATGCGTTCCCGTCTCGCGGTCTCGCTGGCCGCCCTGTCCCTCACCGCCGCGGCCTGCGGCGGCGGCTCCTCCCCCACCGGCAAGGCGGCCGCCGCCTTCGAGCTGACCGACCAGACCCCGCCCGCCAAGGGCGAGCTCGCCTCCTTCACCTGGTCGACCTTCGCCGAGCCCTACTCGATCGACTACGCCTACGCCTTCGACTACCCGTCGAACACGATCCTGTCCAACGTGTGCGAGAGCCTGCTGCGCTGGAACCCCGACCTCACCACCTCGCCCGCGCTCGCCGAGAAGGTCACCAACCCCGACCCGAAGACCTGGGTGTACGCCATCCGGCCGGGCGTGAAGTTCCACGACGGCTCCGAACTGACGGCCAAGGACGTCGCAGCGTCGCTGAATCGGCATCTGACCCCGGACGTCGGCAGCTACTGGTCGTCGGTGTACCGGAACGTGGTCTCGGTGAAGCAGACCGGACCGCTGCAGGTCACCGTCAAGCTCAAGCAGCCCGACGCCCTGTTCAACCAGTACATGGCGGCCAGCCCCGGCACGATCGAGTCGGCGGCGAGCCTCGCCGCGGCGGGCAAGGACTACGGCAACCCGAAGAAGGGCGTCAACTGCACGGGACCGTTCTCCTTCGGCTCCTGGACGCCCGGCCGCGACCTCGTCCTCCAGCGGTTCGACGGCTACTGGGACCCAGCCCTGAAGGCGAAGTCCGCGCAGGTCAAGTTCGTCTTCCTGCCCGACTCCAACGCCCGGGTCAGCGCCTTCCAGTCCGGTGAGGTCGACGGCGGCTGGATGCTCCCGCCGAACGCGTTCGCCACCCTCCAGTCCGGTTCCGCCGGAAAGCTCTACTTCGGCAGGAACACCACCACCGCCAACGAGGTGATCAGCAATCTGGACGGGCCGCTGGGCAACCCGAAGGTCCGGCAGGCGCTGCTGATGGCGATCGACCGCGAAGGCATGATCAAGGCGGGCGCCGCCGGCATCGCCGACCTGGCCGACTCGCTCGCCGCCCCCACCACCTGGGGCGGGGCGCCCGAGGCCCGCAAGGGCATCACCCCCTACCCCTACGACCCGGCCAAGGCCAGGACCCTGGCCGCGGAGGCAGGCGTCAAGGGGCAGAAGGTGGTCATCGCGACCAGCTCCCTCGACGTCGAGACCGGCATCATCACCCAGGCGATCTCCCAGGCGGCGACCGAGATCGGCCTCAAGCCCGAGATCACCACGCTGTCGGCCGACAAGTACGGCGCGCTGTTCACCGACCCCGAGGCCCGCAAGGGCGTCGACATGTTCCTGACTTTCTGGTACACCTCGATCACCGATCCGCTGGACATCTACGCCAACGTGCAATCCGGCAACTTCGCCAACTACGGCGGCTGGTCGGACAAGACGTACGACGCGGCCGTCGACAAGGCGCTGGCCGCCGACGACGTCACGGCCCGCCGCGCGCTCACCGCGGACGTCCAGGAGATCGCCACCCGGGAACTGCCGTGGCTGCCGCTGTACGCCGCGCCCGTCAACGTGTTCGTGGGCAAGAAGATCACCGGCGTGAAGCCGTCCATCGCCTACATGTACTACCCGTGGGCGGCCGAGATCGGCTCCGCTGAATGATCGTGGCGCTGGTCCGCAGGGTGGCCGGGATGCTGGCCACCCTGCTCGTCACCTCCCTGGCGGTCTTCTTCTCGCTGTACCTCGCACCGGGCGATCCGGTCAGCTTCCTCGTCAGGGGCCGCAGCCCCGGCGCCGAGGAGCTGGCCGCGATCCGGCAGCAGTACGGATTCGACCGGCCGGTGCTGGTCAGATACTGGGACTGGCTGACCGGGATGCTCCACGGCGACCTCGGCTGGTCCTACCTGTTCCACCAGGACGTCTCCGAAGTGCTGTGGGCACGGCTGCCGAACACGCTGCTGCTGGTCGCCACCTCCACCGTGCTGATCGTCGTGGTGGGCATCGGTTCGGGGATCGTCGGCGCCCTCCGCCGCGGCACGAAGACCGACTCGACGGTGCTGCTGCTGGTCACCGTCGGCGCGGCCGTGCCGTCGTTCGTGATGGCGCTCGGCCTGCGCTCGGTGTTCGGGGTCGGCCTCGGCTGGTTCCCGACCGTCGGCTACGGCGAGGGCCTGGCGAGCCGGCTCCACCACATCGTGCTGCCGGCCGTCGCCCTCTCGGTGACGTTCATGGCGATGGTCACCCGGGTGACCAGAACCGCCATGCTCGACGAGCTGGGCCGCGAACATGTGGACGTCGCGCTCAGCCGGGGCCTGTCCAAGGGCACCGTGATCCGCCGGCATGTGCTGCGCAACGCGCTCGGGCCGATCGTGACGGTGTCCGGGCTGCTGGTGTCCGGGATGCTCGTCAGCACCGTGATCGTCGAGACGGCCTTCGGGCTGTCCGGGATCGGCTCGCTGCTCGTCCAGACCGTCAACCAGCTCGACTTCCAGGTCGTCCAGGCGATCGTGCTGCTGGTCGTCGCGGTGTTCGTCGTGGTGAACACGCTCGTCGACCTCGTCTATCCGCTGATCGACCCCAGGGTCGCCGCCCAGGGGAGCGCCCGATGATCTACCGCGTCTCCCTCTGCGTGCTCGGCGGGTTCGTGCTGCTCGCGCTGGTCGCGCCGTGGATCGCGCCGCACGATCCCGAGATCGGCCGGTTCACCGAGCTGTATCTGCCGCCGGGGCCCGACCACTGGCTCGGCACCGACCAGGGCGGCCACGACACGTTCTCCGCGCTGATCGTCGGGGCCCGCACCAGCCTCATCGGCCCGCTCGGCGTCGTGTTCGGCGCCACCCTGCTCGGCATCGCGATCGGCCTGTTCAGCGCCTGGACCGGCGGACGGACCGACGCCCTGATCGGCCGGGCCCTCGACGTCGTGTTCGCCTTCCCCGCGCTGCTGCTGGCCATCCTGGCCGTCGCGCTGTTCGGCAAGGGCCTGACGGCGCCGGTGCTCGCCATGGCCGTCGCGTACACGCCGTACACGGCACGGCTGGTGCGGGGGCTCGCCCGGCAGGAGCTGGCGCGCCCGTATGTGGCCGCCTACCGGGTGCAGGGGTACGCGCCGCTGCACATCGCGGTCCGCGGGGTGCTGCCGCATCTCGCTCCGGTGGTGCTCGCCCAGTCCACGGTCAACTTCGGTTACGCGCTGCTGGACCTGGCCGCCCTGTCGTTCCTCGGCCTCGGCGTCCAGCCGCCGACCCCCGACTGGGGCGCGATGATCAACCAGGGGCAGGTGGCGGTGCTGGCCGGCGAACCCCTGTCGGCTTATGTCCCGGCCGTCGCCATCGTGCTGGTCGTGGTCGCGTTCACCGTGGTCGGCGAGAGATTCGGCGACCGCCTCGCCGGGAGGGAAGCGTAGATGGAACTGCTGTCGATCCGCGGACTCCGGGTGGAGCTGCCCGGCATGGCCAGGCCGATCCTGGACGGCGTCGACCTGGACGTGGGCCGCGGTGAGGTCGTCGCCCTGGTCGGCGAGTCCGGCTCCGGCAAGTCGGTGACGGCCAGGGCCGCGCTCGGGCTGACCCCGCCGGGCGTGGAGGTCCGCGGCTCGGTGTCCGTGGCGGGCACCGAGGTGCTGTCGGCGCGCCCCGCCGAACTCCGGGAGATCCGCACCCGCACCGCGTCGATGATCTTTCAGGATCCTCGGGCGTCGATCAACCCGGTCCACCGGATCGGCGACTTCCTCACCGAACCGCTCCGCCGCACCCTCGGCTGGAGCTCCACCAAAGCCAAGGCACGCGCCGTCGAACTGCTCGGCGAGGTCGGGCTGACCTCGCCGGAACGCCGGCTCCGCCAGTACCCGCACGAATTCTCCGGCGGAATGCTCCAACGCATCATGATCGCGGGAGCGCTGGCCGGCTCCCCTGACCTGCTGCTGTGCGACGAGCCGACGACCGCCCTCGACGTCAGCACCCAAGCCGAGATCATGACGCTGCTCGCCAGGCTCCGCACCGACCACGGCCTCGGCATCCTGCTCATCACCCACGACCTCGAACTGGCCGCCTCGACCGCCGACCGGATCTCCGTCATGTACGCGGGCCGCATCGTGGAGACAGGCGACGCCCGCCGGATCTTCGACGCGCCCCTCCACCCCTACACCGGCGGGCTGCTGGCCTCCACACCCCGGCTGGACGGCCCGCTCACCCGGCTCACCCCCGTCCCCGGGGCGCCGCTGTCGCTGCTGGAGAACCCGCCCGGCTGCCCCTTCGCCCCACGCTGCCCACGTGCCGCGGCCATCTGCACGACCACCGCACCCCAGCCCAGGCCCGTGCCGGTGGATCTCGTTTCCTGTCATCTCGTGGAGGCCCCATGACCCCCCTGCTCTCCGTCCGCGGCCTCCGCAAGACCTACGGCCCCGTCATCGCCGTCGCCGGCATCTCGTTCGACGTCCCGGAAGGCGGATCACTCGGCATCGTCGGAGAATCAGGGTCGGGCAAGACGACCACAGCCCGGATGCTCGTCGGCCTGGAACGCCCCGACGCCGGAACGATCCTCCTCAACGGCGCGCCCCTCCCGAAACACCGGCTGGCCCGCGCCACCTCCGTCCAGATGGTGTTCCAAGACCCCTACCAGTCACTCGACAGCCGAATCCCGATCGGCGTCGCGCTCACCGGACTCCTGAAACTGCACCGCTCCACCACCGACCCGAAAACCCTCCTCGACCAGGTCGGACTAGGAGACCGTGAAGCCGGAAGCCTGCCCCGGCAGCTCTCCGGCGGGCAGCGGCAACGCGCCGCGATCGCGCTCGCCCTCGCCGTCACACCCCGGATCCTCGTCCTCGACGAAGCGGTCTCCGCCCTGGACGTCTCCGTCCAAGCCCAAGTCCTCAACCTGCTCACCGACGTCCGCGCCCAAACCGGCATCACCCTCATCTTCGTCAGCCACGACCTGGCCGTCGTCCGCTACCTCTGCGACGAAGCCCTCGTCATGCACCACGGCGAAGTCGTCGAAACAGGCCCCGTCGAATCCCTCCTGACCACACCCCAAGCCGACTACACCCGCCGGCTCCTCGCCGCCGTCCCCCGCGCCCACCGCTAAGTCCCAGAAAATGCGAAAGGCCCCGGACCAAATGGTCCAGGGCCTTTCGTACATTAATTGCGGCGGTGTCCTACTCTCCCACACAGTCTCCCATGCAGTACCATCGGCGCTGAAGGGCTTAACTTCCGGGT
>NZ_BAAGZI010000205.1:0-10173 GCF_054778695.1 Actinocorallia lasiicapitis | reverse complement strand
GCCCCGTGGCGGGGTGCTCGCCAAGCCGCCCGTCCGCAAGTTCGCCAAGGACCTGGGCGCCGACCTGGCCGCGGTGACGGGCACAGGCCCCGCCGGTTCGATCACCCGCGACGACATCCGCGCGTTCGCCGAGCCGACCGTCCCCGACAGCCCGGCGCAGCTCCTGGAGCCGGCCGCGCCGGTGCCGCAGGGCGAACGCGAGACCCGCCATCCGGTGAAGGGGGTCCGGAAGGCGACGGCGGCCGCGATGGTCTCCTCGGCGTTCTCGGCCCCGCACGTCACCGAGTTCCTCCAGGTCGACGTGACGGCCACGATGCGGGCCGTCGAACGGCTGCGCACCTACCCGGAGTTCGCCGACGTCAAGGTCAGCCCGCTGCTGCTGGTGGCGCGCGCCCTGCTCCTGGCGGTGCGGCGGTATCCGATGGTCAACGCGAGCTGGGCCGAGCAGGAGATCGTCCAGAAGAACTACGTGAATCTGGGGATCGCGGTGGCCGCGCCGCGCGGGCTGATCGTCCCGAACGTCAAGGACGCCCATCTGCAGTCCCTGCCGGAGCTGGCCGCGAGCATCAACTCCCTGGCCAGGACGGCCCGCGACGGCAAGTCCACGCCGCAGGACCTGTCCCAGGGCACCATCACGATCACCAACATCGGGGTGTTCGGGATCGACGCTGGCACCCCGATCCTCACCCCGGGCGAGGTGGCGATCCTGGCGTTCGGCCAGATCCGCGACCTGCCCTGGATCCACAAGGGCAAGATCAAGCCGCGGAAGGTCACCACCCTGTCGCTCTCCTTCGACCACCGGGTGGTCGACGGCGAGCTCGGCTCGGCGGTCCTGCGCGACATCGGCGCGATGCTGGAGGACCCCCTCCGGATGCTCTGACGACCGAAGCCGAGGGCCGTATCCGTCCGGGATGCGGCCCTTCCGGCTATTCGCGGGACAGCGCCCGGGTGGCCCCCGCGGCGACCGTCAGGCCGAGCAGCAGCCCGCCCGCGACCAGGATGTTGGCGATGACCTGGTAGATCCCGGCCGGCGAGAACTCGACCTCCTGGCCGAGCGAGCCGATCGGCAGCAGCAGATCGAGGGTGTAGAAGAACGCGTTGAAGTGGGGCTGGTGGCCGTCGTCCAGGATTTCCGGGGGTTTGATCGCGAACACCACGGTGCCGAGCACCTGGAGCGCGAGCAGCCAGGCGCCCGCCCGGAACGGGGCGTAGCCGTAGCCGACCGTGACGTCCTGCAGGTAGCCGACGGCCTTGCGGGCCATCGACTGGGTGCTGCGCCGGTCCCGCTGCTTGGCCAGCAGGATGTTCCGGCCGTCGGCGTCCATCCCGATGGTCCGGTAGGTGGCGGCGAGCCGCTCGTACGGCTGCGGGATGTAGCCGTCCTTGTCGCGGCGGATCCAGGCGAGCCGCTCCTTGGCGGTGAGCGGCGGTTCGAGGGTCTCGTAGGCGAGGCCGTCGAGCTGGAGGGTGGACGCCCAGGTGGTGGGGTCGTCGCGGAGCAGGTTGATCCGCGCGTAGGAGTAGTCGACGACCCCTTCGACCGGTTCCGCGGGCCGCAGCAGCAGTTCCTCCGCGGTGATCCGCTGGACGCTCAGCGCCGTTCCGGACGGATTGCTGAGTTTGGCGTCGCGGAAACTGAGCTGCCCGCCGATTCTGGCCCCGTTGAACCGGGCCTCGCCACTGCAGCTGAATCCTTCGGAGCAGTAGACGTCGGTGTCGACGGTCAGATCGTCGGCGTTGAGCGCGAGCCCGGTATGGCTGAGTTTCGCGCCGACGAAAGACAGATATCCGCCGATCTGGCCGCCGCGCAGTCGCACTTCTCCTTCGGCCTGGAATCCGCCGTCGCAGAACACGTTGGAGGCCACATTGAGCCGTGACGCGTACAGCGCGGGCCCGCCGGGGTTGTGGAGCCGGGCGTTGCGGAAGATCAGCTGTCCGCCGATCTGGGCACCCGGCAGCCGCACTTCGCCTTCGGCGAGGAAGCCGTCGTTGCAGTAGACGTTGGCGTCGACGCGGAGCCTGTCGCCGAGCAGGGCGTCGCCTTCGGCGCTGGTGAGCTGGACCCGGCTGAGGTTGAGGATGCCGCTGATGTGCGCGCCGTCCAGCACCAGCCCGCTGGTGATCACGGAGCCTTCGAGCCAGAGATGCCCCTCGATCCGCGCGCCCGAGGCGACGAGCCCGGGCAGCCGGCAGCGGATCAGGTGGACGGAGGTGAGCTGAGCCCAGTAGAGATGCGGCGGTTCTTCGAACACGCATTCGGTCAGGGCGAGCGGAACCGACACCTGGGCGTGCCCCAGATTGAGGGAGTCAGTGATGTACGCCCCGGTGATCCGGACCGCGGCGACCTGCCCCGGTTCGGGCTCGCGCGCCCCCGCCAGCAGCGCGACCAGCACTTCCGCGCGGATTCTGCGGGCCGCGCCCCAGGCGGCGTCCTGGGTGGTGAGGTCGGAGCCGCTGGTCGACAGATCGACCAGCTCGCCGGAGGGAAAGGCGTCCCAGACGCGGCGTTCCGCGGGGGAGAGGTCGGCGGTGTTCAAGGTCTCGGCTCCTGGGGGGTTGACCTGCGAAGCTGCGTCGGTGCCGTACGCTTTCGGTGCGGTAAAGACTAAATCAGTGATCAAGCCCGGGGGTAAGTCCCCGGATGCGAGGGGGAACCCCAAGATGGCGCGTGTGGTCGTCGACGTCATGCTGAAGCCGGAGATCCTGGACCCGCAGGGCCAGGCCATCGTCCGCAAGCTGCCCCAGCTCGGTTTCGAGGGTGTGGCGGCGGTCCGTCAGGGCAAGCGGTTCGAGGTCGAGGTGGACGGTCCCGCGGACGAGGCCGCCCTCGACAAGGTCCGCAAGATCGCCGAAACGCTGCTGGCGAACACCGTCATCGAGTCGTTCGAGGTGCACGCCGAATAAACGTGGCGGGAACGTGAACCGAATCACTGCAATTGGTCCGTTCCAAGCCATGCCGAATGTGAAAGAGTCCGCGCGCTCGTGATTACGCCCCAGGCCCCGGGGAACTGTTAACTTCGTCCGGAGATTGACGAACGGGGAAGCGGATCGGGTTTTCCGGTCCGGCGGCCCATGAGGTGGCCTGGTGGACATGAAGTTCTCGCTTGCGTTGCCCCGCGAGGTGCTGAGCGTCCCGGTGATCCGCCGGGTCCTCGGTGACGCGCTGCGTGGACTCGGAGTCTCCGAGGATTGCATCGGTGACATTCTTGTGGCGGCCTCCGAGGCATGTACCAATGTCGTCCGACATTCGACGACCACCGAATACGAGGTGGTCGGCAGCATCGACGACGAGATCTGCTCGCTGAGGATCACCGACCACGGCGTCGGCTTCGGCCCGTCCGTGCCGGGCGGTCCCGGCGGCGCGCGGTCCCATGACGAGCTCGCCGAATCGGGCCGCGGCATGGGCATCATGGCGGCCCTCGTCGACGATCTGACCCTGTCGACCACGGCCGACGGTGTGAGCGTCGCGCTGTGCAAACGGCTGACCTGGCACGACGAAGCACTCATGAGGCGACTCGAATCCGAACTGGTACACAGCGCCCGGTAGGTTATAGGCGAGATGGTGAGTGCCTGAAGAGAGCACCTCCTCTGATCGCTTATGGAGCGCCGATGGCCCGGGTGGGCGTCATCACTTTCCCTGGTTCACTTGATGATCGCGACGCCGCCCGTGCGGTGGCGCTCGCCGGAGCGGAGGCCGTGCCGCTCTGGCACGCCGACTCCTCCTTGCAGGGGGTCGACGCGGTCGTCCTGCCCGGCGGTTTCTCCTACGGCGACTACCTGCGCGCAGGCGCGATCGCCCGCTACGCAAAGATCATGGAGGAGCTGATCCCGGCCGCCCGCGAGGGCCTGCCGGTACTGGGCATCTGCAACGGGTTCCAGGTTCTCGCCGAGTCGCATCTGCTGCCCGGCGCGCTCATGCCGAACGCGGGAGGCCACTTCGTCTGCCGCGACCAGCGGCTCCGTGTGGAGAACTCCTCGACCCTCTGGACGTCGGACTACTCCGACGGCCAGGAGATCGTCATCCCGGTGAAGAACGCGGACGGCCGGTTCACCGCCTCGGCCGAGACCATCGCGGAGCTGGAGGAGACCGGCCGGATCGTGGCCCGCTACGTCGACGTCAACCCCAACGGGTCGATGAACGACATCGCGGGGATCACCAACGAGGCCGGGAACGTCGTGGGTCTCATGCCGCACCCGGAGCACGCCGTCGAATCCCTCACCGGGCCGACCACGGACGGCCTCGGCTTCTTCACCTCGATCATCAAGGGCCTGGTCAGCGCATGAGCACCGACAACGTAGAACTCGCCAAGCAGACCCCCGACCATCCGCAGCCCTACAAGGAGCTGGGGATGAACGACGAGGAGTACGGCCGTGTCCGGGCCATCCTCGGCCGCCGTCCCACCGCCTCCGAGCTGGCGATCTACTCGGTGATGTGGTCGGAGCACTGCTCCTACAAGTCCTCGAAGGTGCATCTGCGCCAGTTCGGGGACAAGGCGCCGCAGACCGACGCGCTGCTGGTCGGGATGGGCGAGAACGCGGGCGTCGTGGACGTCGGGCAGGGCTGGGCGGTGACCTTCAAGGTCGAGTCGCACAACCACCCGTCGTATGTGGAGCCCTACCAGGGCGCGGCCACGGGCGTCGGCGGGATCGTGCGCGACATCATCTCGATGGGCGCGCGGCCGGTCGCCGTCATGGACTCGCTGCGGTTCGGCCCGGCGGACGCCCCCGACACCAAGCGGGTGCTGCCGGGCGTCGTCGCGGGCGTGGGCGGCTACGGCAACTCCCTCGGCCTGCCGAACATCGGCGGCGAGACCGTCTTCGACCCCTGCTACCTGGACAACCCGCTCGTCAACGCGCTGTGCATCGGCGTGATGAAGCACGAGGACATCCACCTCGCCACGGCCTCCGGGCCCGGCAACAAGGTGATCCTCTACGGCTCCTACACCGGTCCTGACGGCATCGGCGGCGCGTCCGTCCTGGCCTCGGCGACCTTCGACGAGGAGTCGCAGGCCAAGCGGCCCGCCGTCCAGGTCGGTGACCCGTTCACCGAGAAACTGCTGATCGAGTGCTCGCTGGAGCTGTTCCACAGCGACCTCGTCGTCGGCATCCAGGACCTCGGCGCGGCCGGGGTGTCCTGCGCGACCACCGAGCTGGCCGCGTCCGGCACCGGCGGCATGGACGTCCGGCTCGACCTCGTTCCGCTGCGCGACTCGACCATGACTCCTGAGGAGATCCTCATGAGCGAGTCGCAGGAGCGGATGATGGCGGTCGTGACGCCCGAGAACGTCGAGGCGTTCCTGGCCGTCTGCGCCAAGTGGGAGATCCCCGCGACGGTGATCGGCGAGGTCACCGACACGGGCCGGCTCATCATGACCTGGCACGACCAGGTGATCGTCGACATTCCGCCGCGGACGGCCGCCCACGACGGGCCGGTCTACCAGCGGCCCATCGAGGTTCCGCAGGACCAGGCGGCGCTGCAGGCCGACGGCCCGGCCCGGTTGGCCCGCCCGTCCAACCGCGACGAGCTGCGCAAGACCGTCCTGTGGCTGATCGGTTCGCCGAACCTGGCCTCGAAGGAATGGGTGACTTCCCAGTACGACAGGTACGTGCTCGGCAACACCGTCCTCGCGCAGCCCGAGAACGCCGGCCTGATCCGGCTCGACGACGAGACCGGCCTGGGCGTCGCGCTCTCCCTCGACGGCAACGGCCGGTACACCCGGCTCGACCCGTACTCGGGCGCGCAGCTCGCGCTGTCGGAGGCGTACCGTAACGTCGCGACGACGGGTGCGCAGCCGCTGGCCGTCACCAACTGCCTGAACTTCGGCTCGCCGGAGGACCCGGGTGTCATGTGGCAGTTCGCCGAGGCCACCCGCGGGCTCGCCGACGCCTGCCTGGCGCTCGGCATCCCGGTGACCGGCGGCAACGTCTCGTTCTACAACCAGACCGGCAACACCCCGATCAACCCGACCCCGGTGATCGGTGTGCTCGGCGTCCACGAGGACGTCCGCCGGCGCAACGCGATGGCGTTCGCCGCGGAAGGCCACAAGGTCGTGCTGCTCGGCACCACCCGCGAGGAGTTCGGCGGGTCGGAGTGGGCGCACGTCATGTACGGCCATCTGGGCGGGCTGCCGCCGCGCGTCGACCTCGCCGCCGAAGCCGCCCTCGGCTCGGTGATGATCACCGCGGCGCGTGAGGCGCTGCTGTCGGGGGCGCACGACGTGTCGGACGGCGGGCTCAACCAGGCGCTCGTCGAGGCGTCCCTGCGGGGCGGGCTCGGCGTGCGGGTGGCGCTTCCGGGCGATGCGTTCACCGGGCTGTTCGCCGAGTCGGTGGCGCGCGCCGTCGTGGCCGTCCGGCCCGAGGCCGAGGCCCGGTTCGTCGACATCTGCGAGCAGGCCGGTGTGCCGTTCACCACGATCGGGGTGACGGGCGGCGACTCCTACACCGTCGACGGCCAGTTCACGATCCCGCTGCACGAGCTCCGTGAGGCCTACACGGCCACGCTCCCGGCCATCGTCGGCTGATTTTCCCGATGGGGCCCTCGCTGCGGCGGGGGCCCTTATTGGTTTGCGCTCGGCGTGCGGGGCCGGTGACCATGGGGGATGAACGTTCCCGAGACCATCGACCTCGACGGCTACGAGCTGCGCCGCTGGCGTCCCGAGCACGCCGCCTCCTCCGACGAGGCGATCCACGCCAGCTTCGACGCCCTCCACGCGTGGATGCCGTGGGCGGCCGAGCCCGGCACCATATCGGACCGCGTCGACTTCATCGAGACGTCGCGGAACGACTGGGAGGCGGGCACCGCCTACAACTTCGGGATCTTCGAGGGCGACAGGGTCGTCGGTTCGATCGGCCTGATGACCCGCAGCGGCCCCGGCTCCCTGGAGATCGGCTACTGGCTGCACAGCGGCTGGACGGGCCGCGGCGTCATGACGAAGGCCGCGGGCACCCTCACCGAGCTCGCCCTGGCCCTTCCCGGCGTCACCCGGGTCGAGATCCACTGCGACGAGGGCAACAAGGCGTCCGCCGCGATCGCCGCCCGTCTCGGCTACACCCTCGCCTGCACCGCCAACCGCACCCCCGCCGCCGCTTCCGACACCGGCCGCGACCAGATCTGGATCAAGGAGCGCGAAGCCGGAGCATGACGCTCAGGGCTGCTCGCGGCCGGTCAGCAGCAGTTCTCCGCCCCAGGGTCGGGGCAGGCCGCCGGATCGACCGCGAGCACCACCCCCAGCAGATCGCCCAGCGCATGGTCGAGCCGGGCGTCGGCGAGCTCGTAGCGGGTTCTGCGCCCCTCCGGCACGGCGACGACCAGCCCGCAGCCACGCAGGCAGGCCAGATGGTTCGACAGGTTCTGCCGACTCGTGCCCACCAGCTCCGCGAGCTCCGCGGGATACCCCGGCCCCTCCCGCAACGCCATCAGCAACCGCGCCCGAATCGGATCGGACAGCGCATGCCCGAACCGAGCCAACACCTCGAACGACGCCAACGTCTCCATAGCCCAACAGTACAGCGAATCCTGTATTCAGCCTAGAAGACCGAGATGTGGACGTGGTCGTAGTGGTTCTGGGTGATGCTGCCGCGGTTCGACATGGTCTTGGAGGAGCCGCTGCGCATGTCGTAGTAGCGCTGCTGCCAGATCACGTACTTGATGCCGTACTTGACGTGGTTCTTGATCGCCCAGGCGAGGAGGCGGTCGCCCTGGGCCTTGCGTTCGGCGGTGGGCATCGAGCCGCCGGTGGACTCCATGAAGTCGCAGGCGCGGCCGGTGCCGTGGTCCTGGGGGTCGCCGGGGCGCAGGCAGCCGACCATGAGGAACGGGCCCTGAGAGTCGAGCGCCGCCTGCCGCATGTCGACCAAGCGGGTGGTGAGGCCGCTGTTGCCGACGAACGGAGTCGGGGCGAACTTCGCGATCTTCTTGCGGATCTCTTCCTTGCGGGAGCGCATCTCGGCGATCGCGAGCTGGAGCTTCTTCAGCTTGGCCTTGGCGTCGCGGTTGGCCTTGGCCTGCAGATCGAGCAGGTACTGGACCTGTCCGAGCCGCTGAGTCTCGTTGTCGGTGAGGTGCTGGAGCATGGCCGCGCCGGCCAGCATCGTGTTCGGGTCGCCCTGCTGGAGGGCCCCGATCGACGGGTCGAGCCCCTGGTTCATGTACTTGTTCGACGCGATCCGGGCCACGGCCGTCCGGGACTTCTCCAGCTCCTCGGCCAGATCGTCCTTCCGCTGGAGGGTGCGCTTGGCGTCGAACTCGAGGTCCTTGAGGTCCTCGAGCTCCCCGCCCAGCTCCTTGTCGAGCTGCGCGAGCTGCTTCTGCAGCACCGACAGCTTCTCCTTGTCGGACGGCTTGGTGACCAGGGCGCTCGACGACGGGGCGGCCAGGAACAGCGCGCTCGCCGCGGCGAGGGCCGCGAGCGGTAGGCGACGCCTCATGCGCGCTCTCCTTTCGGGGGGCGAAAGCGGACCGGGAACAACGGGGAACAATCTAGCCCCAACGGTTACGTCTCGGTCACAGACGTCCGGAATACAGCAGCCGGTCGGGCGAACCCTTCTTCAGCTTCTTCAGCCGGTGTCTGGTCGCCTGCGCGTTGAGCCACTTGGACAGTTTGCCGGAAGACGTCGCGCCATGGGCGGACTTGTAGAGGGCCGCGACGCCCGCCACGAACGGCGACGCCATCGACGTCCCGCTGAACACGGCCACCTGGCCGCCCGGCAGGTCCGAGGTGATGTTCTTGCCGGGGGCGTAGAGATCGAGGCAGGAGCCGTGGTTGGAGAAGGCGGCGGCCCGGTCGGCGGAGGTGCTGGCGCCGACCGTCACGGCGGCGGGGGCGCTGGCCGGGGAGGTGACACAGGCGTTCTTGGACTCGTTGCCCGCGGCGACCGTCACCAGGACCCCGGACTTGGAGAGCTTCGTCACGGCGCGGTTGACGGCCTTGGACTTCGGGCCGCCCAGCGACAGGTTCGCGACGGCGTTCGCCCTGTGGTGCTCGCGCACCCAGTTGAGCGCGGCGATCACCTTCGAGTAGGGGGCGTCGCCCGCCCGGTCCAGCACCCGGACGGAGTGCAGCCTGACGCCCTTGGCCACGCCGTACCGGCTGCCGCCGACGATCCCGGCCACATGGGTGCCGTGGCCGTTCGGGTCGCCCTTGCGGCCGTCCCTGACCCCGTCGTAGACGGTGTCGGCGCGGCCGCCGAAGTCGGGGTGCGCGGTGTCGATCCCGGAATCGATCACATAGACATCGGCCTTGGCGCCGGTGTTCTTGTAGCCGTAGCCGCCGGAACGTCCGGCCTTGCGCTGGTCGATCCGGTCGAGGCCCCAGGTCGGACGGCTCTGGACGCGGGTGGCCTTGGCGATCTGGTCCTGTTCGATGGCGGCGACCGACGGGTCGCGGCGCAGCCGGTCGAGCTGGCTCGCGGTGAGCTTCGCGGCGAACGCGCCGTCGAGGTCCTGGAGGGCGGCGTAGGCGTGGGCCTTCGCCCGGGACGCGGCGTCGCTCTTCATGGTCACGATGTACCGGTCCTTGATCCCCTGGCCGGTGGCGGCGTAGGCGACCGGCGCGAGCGCCGCCTGGACCGGGACGACCAGCGCCGCGGCCACTCCCGCCGCGGTCAGAACGGCCATGACGGGACGACGGGGCACGGAGGAACTCCTCAGGGCGGCGGCGGGACGACCCGAGGATATGTAAGGTTTTGACCGTTATTGACGGGTGAGCCGGCCTTCGTAGTGCCGGTCGCCCTTGGCCCAGGCCCAGTCCAGCGCGCCGTCCTTGTCGGTCAGGGTGACCACACCGGACGTGCAGGGGCCCGTCTTGACCGTCAGGGACATCTGCCTGGTCCCGCCTTCGCCGCCCGTCCGGGCGAGCTCCGCGGAACAGGGGCCCGTGCTGATCGTCGCCTTGGCGCGGTCGCCGTCCTGGAAGGCCAGCTCGACGGTGAACTTCACCCCGTTCTGGTTGGTGACCGTGCCCTTCCAGGCGCCGGTGAAGGCCGCGCCCGGCTGCTCGGACTTGGCGGACTGCGGGGCGGCCTTCTCCTCGTCGCCGCCGAGACCGCGCAGCAGCGTGATCACCAGCACGCCGCCGAGCACGCCGACCGTCAGCGCCGCGAGCCCCTTGACCACGCGCCGGTCCCGCAGCTTCCGCTGCAGCGCCCCGCCCAGCCCGGCCCTGCCCGGCG
>NZ_BAAGZI010000204.1:0-10235 GCF_054778695.1 Actinocorallia lasiicapitis | reverse complement strand
CGGCCACCCCCACCCGACCACCCCCGCAAGCCCCGGGCTCCGGCCCTACGGAGGCGCCCCTGAGGCCAGCCCCTCCAATCACCACCCCGACCTCCCCCTACGAGGACACCACCCGGCTCCGCCCCCGGTTTCATCCGGGCCTCAACCCCGTGGGGCCGGCGCGCGCCTGGGGTAGCCCGACGGACGCGACCGGTGCGGTGCGGAGGGGTGGTTGGGGCGGATGGGCTAGGGGTTGAGGCGTTTGAGGGCGGCCTGGACCTTTTCGGGGTCGGTGGTGGTCCAGAAGGGAGGGAGGGAGGCCTTGAGGAAGGAGCCGTACCGTTTGGTGGCCAGGCGGGGGTCGAGGATGGCCACGACGCCCCGGTCGGCGGTGCTGCGCAGGAGGCGGCCCGCGCCCTGCGCCAGCAGGAGGGCGGCCTGGGAGGCGGCCACCTGCATGAAGCCGTTGCCGCCTCGGGCGCCGATGGCTCGCTGCCGGGCGGACGCCACCGGGTCGTCGGGGCGGGGGAAGGGGATCCGGTCCATGACGACCAGGGAGAGCGACGGGCCGGGGACGTCGACGCCCTGCCAGAGGGAGAGCGTGCCGAACAGGCAGGTCTCCTCCGACTCGGCGAACTGTTTGACGAGCTGGGAGGTCGAGTCCTCGCCCTGGCAGAGGATGGGGAAGTCGACTTTGAGCTCGTCGGCGGCCTGTTTCGCGGCGCGCATCGAGGAGAACAGCCCGAGGGTGCGGCCGCCCGCCGCCTCGATCAGGGACTTGAGCTCCTCGAGGTACTCGGGCGGAAGACCGTCACGGCCCGGTTCGGGCAGGTGCCGGGCCAGATAGAGGATTCCGCTGCGCGGATAGTCGAAGGGCGAGCCGACGTCGAGGCCCGACCACACGATCGGCCGCTCCTCATCCGCCGACGCCCCCTCACCCGCGGGCTCCTCGACGGCCTCGCCGTTCGCGCCGCCCCGAGCGGAAGATCCGGCGTCGTCCTGAGCGGAGTCGCGTTCCTGGACCAGGACCGCCCCCTCCCGGTCGGCCCCGTCCCCCGCGACGAGCCCCGCCTCAGCGGCCTTACCGTTGACGACCGCGACGGCACCGTCAGCACGCGCGGACGGAGTGGCATGGGCGGCGGTTCCGGTGGCGACGGGCGGCAGCCCCCACTGCCGGGCCAGCGGGTCAAAGGATCCGCCGAGCGTCAGCGTGGCGGAGGTGAGGATGGTGGTGCGCGCCTTGAAGAGCGACTCGCGCAGCAGCCCGCCGACCGCGATCGGGGCGACGTGCAGCGACGGCGGCCATTTGCCGTCGTAGCTCTTGGCGAGCCACACCACGTCCCACCGTTCGGTGAGGGGGGTCTCGAACGAGGAGAGGATCCGGGCGGCCGTCTCCTTGACGTCCTCGAGTGAGGTCTTCGCGGCACGCCGGACGGCCGACAGGGTCGGGTCGGAGTCCTTGATGTCGGGGCCGAGCGCCGTCAGGCAGGCGTGGGCGGCGTCACGGATCGCGATCAGCGTGTTCCCCAGGTGGGACGGCAGATGGTCGAGCCGTGACGCGTCGTGCTCGTCCATCGCGAGCCGCAGATCCTCGCCGAGTTCCTTGAGCCGGTCGGCGGTCTGGTCGGAGATCGCCTTCCCGGCACGGCGCGCCGCGGCCTCGACCGAGCCGGCCGAGATCTCGCCGGTGGCGACCGAGGTCACCCTGTCGACCAGGTCGTGGGCCTCGTCGATGACGACGGCGTCGTGTTCGGGCAGCACCTGGAAGTCTTCGAGCGCGTCGATCGCGAGCATCGCGTGGTTGGTGACGACCACGTCGGCTTCGGCGGCCGCGGCGCGGGCCAGTTCGGAGAAGCACGACTGGGCCTGCGGGCACCGCTGCCCGCCCAGGCATTCCTTGGCGGAGACGGCGACCTGCCGCCACGCCTGCTCGGACACGCCGGGCACCAGTTCGTCGCGGTCGCCCGTCTCGGTCTCTTCGGCCCATTCGTGGAGCCGCTGCACCTGCTTGCCGAGCGCCGACACCTGGGAGGTGTCGAACAGCGAGTCCTCGGGGTCGTCGGGCGCGCCGACCTGGATCCGGTTCATGCACAGGTAGTTGCGCCGCCCTTTGAGGATGGCGTAGTTCAGGTCCCGTCCGAGCAGCGGTTCCAGCGCCTTGGCGACGCGCGGCAGATCCCGGTCGACGAGCTGCTGCTGGAGCGCGATCGTCGCCGTGGAGATCACCACGGTGGTGCCGCGCGACACCGAGTACCGCACCGACGGGATCAGGTAGGCGAGCGACTTCCCGGTGCCCGTGCCCGCCTGGACGGCCAGATGTTCCTTGCGCCGCAGCGCCACTTCGACGGCCTCGGCCATCCGGATCTGCCCCGGTCTGTCCGATCCGCCGACGGCACCGACCCCCGCCGCCAGCAGGTCTGCGAGCGGCGGTAGGTCCTGCTTGGCGATACGGGGCTGAGGAACTGGCGAAGACACCCCGTTACCGTACCGGCCGCCGCCGACGTTCCAGCCCGTTATCCACAGGGCGGGCCTGGTCAGCCCCGGAGCCCCGCCAGGAAGATCGCGATCCGGCCGATGGCCTCTTCGAGCACCTCGGCGTGCGGCAGAGTGACGATCCGGAAGTGGTCGGGGTCGGGCCAGTTGAACCCGGTCCCGTGGACGATCAGCAGCTTCTGCTGCTCCAGCAGGTCGAGGCAGAACCGCATGTCGTCGTCGATCGGGTAGACCGCGGGATCGAGCCGCGGGAACACGTACAGCGCCCCCTTCGGCTCCACACAGCTCACCCCGGGGATCTCGTTGAGCAGTTTCACCGCGCGGTCGCGCTGCTCCAGCAGCCGTCCGCCGGGCAGGATCAGATCCTTGATGCTCTGCCTTCCGCCCAGCGCGGCCTGGATGGCGTGCTGTGCCGGCGCGTTGGGGCACAGCCGCATGTTGGCCATGACGTCCAAGCCCTCGATGTAGTCGGTGGCCTCGTTCTTGGGTCCGGAGATCACGACCCAGCCGGACCGGAATCCGGCCACCCGGTAGGCCTTCGACAGCCCGCTGAAGGTGAGGCAGAGCAGGTCGGGGGCGAGCGCGGCGATCGAGTGGTGGACGGCGTCGTCGAACAGGATCCGGTCGTAGATCTCGTCCGCGAAGATGATCAGCCCGTGCCGTCGCGCGACCTCGGCGACGGCCAGCAGGGTCTCGCGCGAGTAGACCGCGCCGGTCGGGTTGTTCGGATTGATGATCACCAGCGCCCGCGTGTTGGGGGTGATCTTCGCTTCGATGTCCTCCAGCGACGGCTGCCAGCCCGCGCTCTCGTCGCACAGGTAGTGCACCGGCGTGCCTCCGGCGAGCGCGACGGCGGCCGTCCAGAGCGGGTAGTCGGGCGCGGGGATCAGCACCTCGTCGCCGTTGTCGAGCAGCGCCTGGAGCGTCATGACGATCAGCTCGGACACCCCGTTGCCGAGGTAGACGTCCTCGACGTCGAGCCCGGTCAGCCCCTGGCTCTCGTAGTGCTGGACGACGGCCCGCCGCGCCGACAGCAGCCCCTTGGAGTCGCTGTACCCGTGCGCCTGGCCCAGGTTCTGGATGACGTCCTGGAGGATCTCCGGCGGGGCTTCGAACCCGAACGGGGCGGGGTTGCCGATGTTCAGTTTGAGCACCTGGTGCCCAGCGTCCTCGAGCTGTTTGGCGCGTTTGAGCACCGGGCCGCGGATCTCGTAGCAGACGTTGGCCAGCTTGTCGGATTGTTTGACCGCCATGCGCCAACCCTAGTGCTCGCGCACCTCACCAGCGCGTTCTCCTGTGACCTGGACTACATACATGCAGGCTTGCTTGCTTGTAAGTATGAGACGTATCGTCCAGTTATGTCAGTGAGCAGGCGCAGGCACCGCCGGCACGGAAGCAGCCGCCGTACGCAGGCGGAACGCCGCAACGCCACCCAGACCCGGCTGCTCGACGCGACGGCCGCGACCCTCGCCGACCTCGGCTGGTCGGGCCTGTCCACGACCGAGGTGTCGCGCCGGGCGGGTGTCTCGCGCGGCGCGCAGCAGCACCACTACCCGACCAAGATGGAGCTGGTCGCGGCCGCGTTGGAGCACCTTCTGGACCGGCTCCGCGACGAGTACCACGCCGCCTACACCGAGCTCCCCGACGACCGGCGCAACGTCGCCGGCGCCCTCGACCTGTTCTGGGAGACGATCCAGCAGCCGCCCGCGATGGCCCTGCTCGAACTGGCGCTCGCCGGACGCACCGACGAATCGCTGCGCGACCTGTCCAAGCAGCTCAGCAACCGCGTCGTCGAGATCGTCCGGGAGGTGTTCGACGAGCTGTTCCCCGAGTCCCTCCCGGACTCCGTCGTCGACGCCCTGATCCGCGGCCTGTTCGCGCTGCTGGTCGGCCTGTCCCTCCAGCACTCCCTGGACGGCGACGAGCACGGCCACCAGGCCGCCGTCCTCGACATGGTCAAGGCCTTCGCCCAGGACCTGATCCCGGCCACCACCCCCTCCGCAAGCGCCGAAAGGTAGAAGTCATGGCCAAGCCCCCCACCGAGCTCGCAGAAGAGGTCCGTGAGGCCGTCAAGGACCGCAAGTCCTACCACGGCGTCATCGACCGGTTGAACAAGGCCAGCGTCGACAAGCACTGGGAGGCCTACGCGGACATCCCGTGGGACGACCCCGAGTTCGCGATGGACCCGAACGACCCCCGCTGGATCCTGCCGGAGATCGACCGGCTCGGTTCGACCGCCTGGTACCAGGCGCAGCCGCCGCAGATCCAGGCGCAGATCGGGCTCTGGCGGGTCGCGACGGCCATGAAGATCGGCCTGCAGTTCGAGAACCTGCTGAAGCGGGGCCTGCTCAACTACGCCTACCGGCTGCCGAACGGCCGTCCCGAATTCCGGTACGTCTACCACGAGACGACCGAGGAGTGTCATCACGGGATGATGTTCCAGGAGTTCGTCAACAGGACCGGGATGCCGATCAAGGGGATGCCGCGGGCGCTGAGCGCGATCGCGCAGCTCGCACCGCTGATCCCGCTGATCTCGACCGAGCTGTTCTTCGTGTTCGTGCTCGGCGGCGAAGACCCGATCGACTACGTGCAGCGCAAGTCTCTGAAAGAGGGGCACATCAAGCACCCCCTCGAGCAGACGATCATGAAGATCCACATCGCGGAGGAGGCGCGCCACATCTCGTTCGCGCGCCACTACCTCAAGCACCGGGTGCCGAACATGTCCCGGGGCCGGCGGAAGGCGCTCGGCGTGCTCACCCCGATCATCCTCGGCGCGATGGCACGGATCATGCTGTCGCCTCCCGGCTCGATGGTCCGGCACTTCCACATCCCGAAGGAGGTCGTCCGCGAGGCGTACAAGAACGACGCCGCGCAGGAGGAGATCCGCAACTGCGTCGCCAAGATCCGTGAGCTGATGAACGAGCTGGACGTCACCGACGCGGCCAACAAGCGGATCTGGTCGGCCTTCGGCATCTGGGACGAGCCCAAGGCACGGCGGGCCGCCGCGTGAACAAGGTCGTGATCATCGGGACGGGCTTCTCCGGGCTCGGCATGGCCATCGCGCTCAAGCAGGCGGGCGAACATGATTTCGTCGTCCTGGAGAAGGCCGACGAGGTGGGCGGCACCTGGCGCGAGAACACCTATCCGGGCGCCGCCTGCGACATCATGTCGCTGCTCTACTCCTACAGCTTCGAACCCCGCACCACCTGGTCGCGCATGTACCCGCGCCAGGAGGAGCTGCTCGACTACATCAAGCACTGCGTCGCCAAGTACGGCATCCACGAGCACATCCGGTTCGGCACCGAGGTGCTGGGCGCCGAGTACGACGACGCCGCGCGCGCCTGGACGGTCACGACCAACAACGGCGTGCACACCGGGCGCGCCCTGGTCACCGGGATGGGTCCGCTGCACCACCCGAGCATTCCCGACCTGCCGGGGCTGGAGTCGTTCGCGGGCACCACGTTCCATTCGGCGCAGTGGAACCACGACCACGACCTGGCCGGCAAGCGCGTCGCGGTGATCGGGACGGGCGCGTCCGCGATCCAGTTCGTCCCGCAGATCGCCAGGACGGTGGAGCGGCTGACGGTCTTCCAGCGCACCCCCGCCTGGATCCTGCCGAAGCCCGACCGCAGGGTCACCAAGATCGAGCGGAGGCTGTGGGAGCGGCTGCCCGGCGCGCTGAAGTTCTACCGGGCGGGCATCTACCTCGCGCAGGAGTCGGCGGTCCTCGGATTCAAGAACCCGCAGATCATGAAGGCGGGCGAGGCGGTCGCGCGGCGCCATCTGCGCAAGCAGATCCCCGACCCGCGGATGCGCGCGCACCTCACCCCGAAGTACACGATGGGCTGCAAGCGCACCCTGGTCTCCAGCGACTACTACCCGGCGCTGATCCGCCCCAATGTGACGGTCGACTTCACCGGCATCCGGGAGATCCGTGAGAACGCGGTCGTCTCCCATGACGGCACCGTCCACGAGGTCGACACGATCATCTTCGGCACCGGCTTCCACGTCGTCGACGCGATGGAGAACGCCCGGATCACGGGCGAGGGCGGCGTCAAGCTCCAGGACGCCTGGCGCGACGGGGTCGAGGCGCACATGGGCGTCGCGGTGAAGGGGTTCCCCAACCTGTTCCTGATCCTCGGCCCCAACTCCGGGCTCGGCCACAACTCCATGATCTTCATGATCGAGGCGCAGGTCCGCTATGTTCTGCAGGCGTTGAAACTCCTGGACGGCCGGAGCCGCGTCGCGGTCAAGCCGACCGCGCAGGACCGCTTCAACTCCTGGGTCCAGCGCAAGTCGGCGGGCGCGGTCTGGGTCTCCGGCGGCTGCACGAGCTGGTATCTGGACGCCGAGGGCAAGAACAGGGCGGCCTGGCCGGCGTCCACGCTGAACTACTGGATCAAGACGAGGCGGTTGCGACGCGAGGATTTCGACCTGACGTGATCGGTCGCGGGGACGACTTCGCTGTGACCTGAGTGGTTCCGGTGCGAGCCGTCCCCTAGAATTTTTATTATACGAACTGTCAGGAAAGCGCACTCTCTGCCGCCCTGCCGCCCACCGATGGACCGGAGCCCACCATGAGCATTGCGATCGTCACCGGAGGGGCTTCCGGCATCGGCCGGGCCATCGCCGCGGAACTGGCCGCGCGCGGCGACACGGTCTACGTCACCGACGTCAACGCCGACGGCGCGGCCCAGGTGGCCGACACGCTCAACGCGAAGCTGCCCGGCAAGTCGTTCGGGCTGGCCCTGGACGTCACCGACGCCGCGGCCGTCGCCTCGCTCTACCAGCAGGTCGCCCGCGACCACGGCTCCCTCGACCTGGTCTTCAACAACGCGGGCATCGCGGTCGGCGGGCTGGCCGAAGAGCTCACCCTCGACCACTGGAACCGCGCGATCGACATCAACCTCCGGGGCGTGATCTACGGGGTGGACGCCGCTTACCGGATCATGATCGAGCAGCGGTCCGGCCACATCGTCAACACCGCCTCGCTCGCCGGACTGGTGCCGATGCCGATGGGCATCCCCTACACGGCGACCAAGCACGCCGTCGTCGGCCTCTCGCTCGGGCTCCGCGCCGAGGCCGCGGGCAACAACGTCAAGGTCAGCGTGGTCTGCCCCGGCTTCGTGGACACCCCCCTGCTGTCCACGGTCAACTCGGGGCTCCCCGAGACGAGCCTCACCAGCAAGCCCGACAACGACGTCAAGGACACCGTGCCGGGCAAGCTGTACACCGCGGAGAAGCTGGCCAAGGACGTCCTCAAGGGCGTCCGGAAGAACCAGGCGCTGATCGTCGCTCCGGCGTCCGGGCGTGCGGCCTGGCGCGGGATGCGCGCCAACCCCGGCATCGCGGTGCGCGTCGCCAAGATCGCCACCGACCAGTTCCGCAAGCAGAGCGGCAAGTGACGCAGCGGCCGGTCGAGGCGCGAGGCTAGGTCTTCTCCCCCAGCTCGACCGGCTCGACCGGCTCGACCGAACGGTGGTGCAGGTCGAACGCCGGGCGGATGCTCCGGATCCGCGGAATGCGCAGGAAGTTGTGGCGGGGCGGCGGGCAGGACGTCGCCCATTCCAGCGATCCGCCGTAACCCCAGGGATCGTCGACGCCGACGCGCTTTCCGTCCCGCACGGTGATGTAGACGTTCCACAGGAACACCAGGGTCGAACCGCCCAGGACGAACGCGCCGATGCTCGACACCAGATTGAGCGTGGTGAATTCTTCCGCGTAGTCGGCGTACCGGCGCGGCATCCCCTCCGCCCCCAGCCAGTGCTGGACGAGGAACGTCGTGTGGAAGCCGACGAACAGCAGCCAGAAATGCAGCTTGCCGAGCCCGTCGTGGAGCATCTTCCCCGTCATCTTCGGCCACCAGTAGTAGAACCCGGAGAACATCGCGAAGACGACCGTCCCGAACACCACATAGTGGAAGTGGGCGACGACGAAATAGCTGTCCTGAAGCTGGAAGTCCAGGGGCGGCGAGGCGAGCAGGATCCCGGTCAGCCCGCCGAACAGGAACGTCACCAGGAATCCGACGGCGAACAGCATCGGTGACTCGAAGCTCAGACGGCCGCGCCACATCGTGCCGATCCAGTTGAAGAACTTCACGCCCGTCGGCACCGCGATCAGATAAGTCATGAACGCGAAGAACGGCAGCAGCACCCGGCCCGTCGTGAACATGTGGTGCGCCCACACCGCCATCGACAGGCCCGCGATGGAGATCGTCGCACCGACCATCCCCACATAGCCGAACAGCGGTTTCCGGCTGAACACCGGAATGACCTCGGTGATGATCCCGAAGAACGGCAGCGCGATGATGTAGACCTCGGGATGCCCGAAGAACCAGAACAGGTGCTGCCACAGCAAGGCGCCGCCGTGCTGGGAGTCGAACACGTGCGAGCCGAACTTGCGGTCGGACTCCAGCACCAGCAGCGCCGCCGCCAGGATCGGGAACGCCATCAGCACCAGCAGGCTGGTCAGCAGCACATTCCAGACGAAGATCGGCAACCGGAACATGGTCATGCCGGGCGCACGCATCCCGATGATCGTGGTCACGAAGTTGACGCCACCGAGGATCGTGCCGAGCCCCGACAGCGCCAGGCCCATCACCCACAGATCGCCACCGAGCCCCGGGCTGTGCACCGAGTTGCTGAGCGGCGCGTACCCCGTCCAGCCGAAGCTCGCCGCGCCGCCGGGGATCACGAACCCGATGACGACCATCGTCCCGCCGAACAGGAACAGCCAGAAACTGAAGGCGTTCAGCCGCGGGAACGCGACGTCCGGGGAACCGATCTGCAGCGGCATGATCACGTTGGCGAAGCCGACGAACAGCGGGGTCGCGAACAGCAGCAGCATCACGGTGCCGTGCATCGTGAACAGCTGGTTGTACTGCTCCCTGCTGACGAACTGGAGGCCCTGACCGGCCAGCTCCGCGCGGATCACCATCGCCATCACGCCAGCCAGCAGGAAGAACAGAAAACTGGTGATCAGATACATGTAGCCGATCACCTTGTGGTCCGTCGTCGTCAACCAGCCGACGACGACGCTCCCCCGCCCGCGCTCAGGAATCGGCGCCTCGGGATTGCGGCGACCCAGCAGAACCATGGCGTGCTCCCTCACCAGTAGGGGACGCTCCCACTATTCGCCCGGTACAGAAACCCGGCAAGGCCCCATTACCGTGGAGAGGTGGAACGCATCCTGGTGAGCAGCTGTCTGCTCGGCGCACCGGTCCGCTACGACGGGCAGGCCAAGACCAGCGGCTCGGCGATCCTGGCACGCTGGCGGCGCGAAGGCCGCGTGGTCGCCTTCTGCCCGGAACTGGCCGGAGGACTCCCCGTTCCGCGGCCCGCCGCCGAACGCCGCGGCCTCCAAGTGATCACCATCAACGGCGAGGACGTGACGGCCGCGTTCCGCCTGGGCGCCTCCCTCGCCCTCGCCACCACCGAGAAACACGGCATCCGGCTCGCGGTACTCAAAGAAGGCAGCCCGTCCTGCGGCAGCAGCCACATCGCCGACGGCACCTTCACCGGAACCAAACTCCCCGACGTCGGTGTGACGACCGAACTGCTCCGCTCCCACGGCATCCTCGTCTTCAACGAAACCCAACTCGAAACCGTGGACGCCCTCCTCACCGACTGACACAAGAACCCCGAAAATGCGAAAGGCCCCGAACCAATGGTCCAGGGCCTTTCAATCAATAATTGCGGCGGTGTCCTACTCTCCCACACAGTCTCCCATGCAGTACCATCGGCGCTGAAGGGCTTAACTTCCGG
>NZ_BAAGZI010000203.1:0-10247 GCF_054778695.1 Actinocorallia lasiicapitis | reverse complement strand
CTGGCCCTCGGCGACGGCCCCACCCCGGCCGTCCCCGACATCCGCCGCGCCGCCCGCCTGGCCGCCGCCGTCCGCACCCTCGCTGCCCTCACCGCCGCCCTCCTCCCGAGCCGTGCCTGACGGACCTTCTGCCCCTCCGCGACCTGACCTGACGTGAGGTGCGGGAGGATGCAGCGGATCGAGGGAGGAATCGAGGGAGGAAACGTGCGGGGTGGATTGCTGGTCGCGGGGACCACGTCGGATGCGGGCAAGAGCGTGGTGACGGCGGGGATCTGCCGGTGGCTGGCGCGGGAGGGCGTGCGGGTGGCGCCGTTCAAGGCGCAGAACATGTCGCTGAACTCGATGGTCACCGTGGACGGCGCGGAGATCGGGCGGGCGCAGGCGATGCAGGCGCAGGCCGCGCGGATCGAGCCGGTGGCGCACCTCAACCCGATCCTGCTGAAGCCGGGGAGCGATCGGCGGAGCCAGGTCGTGGTGCGGGGCAGGCCGATCGCCGACGTCGACGCGATGGAGTACCGCGAGCTCAAGGACAGGCTGCGGGAGGTCGCGCTCGACAGCTACCACGTGCTGCGCGAACAGTACGACGTGGTGATCTGCGAAGGCGCGGGCAGCCCCGCGGAGATCAATCTGCGGCGCGGCGACATCGCGAACATGGGTCTGGCGCGGGCGGCCGAGCTGCCGGTGGTCGTCGTCGGGGACATCGACAGGGGCGGCGTGTTCGCGGCGCTGTACGGGACGGTCGGGCTGCTCGACCCCGCCGATCAGCGGCTGATCTCCGGATTCGTGATCAACAAGTTTCGGGGCGCGCTCGAACTGCTGCGCCCTGGCCTCGACCAGATCGAAACGCTGACCGGACGGCCCGTCCTCGGAGTGCTGCCGTGGCAGCCCGGGATCTGGCTCGACGTCGAGGACTCGCTCGGGCTCGACGCCGCACGCCCCGGCACCGGAGCGCCCCACGGGGACGAGACACTGCGCGTCGCCGTGCTGCGCTTCCCTCGGATCTCCAACTTCACCGACCTCGACGCGCTCGCCTGCGAACCGGGCGTCTCCGTCCGGTTCGTGACGACGCCGGGCGAGCTCGCCGACGCCGACCTGATCGTCCTGCCCGGCTCCCGCGCCACCGTCTCCGACCTCGGCTGGCTGCGCGACCAGGGTTTCGCGCCCGTCCTGCGGGAGCGGCGCGTCCCGATCCTCGGGATCTGCGGCGGCTTCCAGATGCTGGCCGGGACCATCACCGACGAGGTCGAGTCGAAGGCCGGCGAGGTCGACGGGCTGGGCCTGCTGCCCGTCACCGTCACCTTCGCCCGCGCCAAGACACTGCACCGCCCGACCGGCGCGCACTACGGCGAGCCCGTCCACGCCTATGAGATCCATCACGGGCAGGCGCGGGTCGAGGGCGGCGCCCCGTTCCTGGACGGCTGCGAACACGAAGGCGTCTACGGGACGACCTGGCACGGCGCGCTGGAGAACGACGGTTTCCGCCGCGCGTTCCTCACCGAGATCGCCGCCCGCACCGGCCGCGCGTTCGTTCCCGCGCCCGCCACGAACTTCGCCGAGCTGCGCGAACAGCAGCTCGACCTGCTCGGCGATCTCGTCGCCGATCATCTCGACACCGGTGCCCTGGCCCGTCTGATCGACGGCGGCGCGCCCGCGGGGCTGCCCGCGCTGCCGCCCGGCGCACCCGCTCTGCCGTGAACCGGAGCTCGCGCGCGGCGGCTGTGGCGCAGGCGCTATCGTGAGCGCCCGGAGCCCGCGTGTGGAGGAAATCGTGACCGAGCCGTACGACCTGATCGTCCCGATCATGGGGGCGCGGGTCCCGGTCGAGGTCCGGCTCGACTTCCCGCTGTCGGCGCAGGACGTGCCGCTCCGCGAGCCGTTCGCCGGCGACCTCTACCTGTCGTACGGGCTGGATCTGCCGCCCGGCGAGGACGGGCGTCCCCGGTTCGAGCCGATCACCCCGCGCCGCCTGGTCGAGCTGGGCCTCCGCCAGGACGCGCTCCGTCCGAAGGCGGCGGGCAACCTGCGGGTGCGCCGCCCCGACCTGGCGCTCAACTGGTTTCCCGACGTCCAGGCCGTCACCGTGACGGTCGGCGGCGATCTGGAGGCCGGGCTGCTGCTCGACGAGGCGTTCCTCGACAAACTCGCCCAGGACGTCGAGGGCGAGCTCGTCGTCGGTGTGCCCGCCCGCGACGTCTTCACCGCGACGGGCTCCGCCGACGAGCAGGGCCTCGCCAAGCTCCGCTGGGTCGCCGACCGGGTCTGGGCGCGCGGCGACCACCTGCTGGTCCGCGACCTCCTGGTCCGCCGCGACGGCGCCTGGCTTCCCCTGCCGGGCTAGCTGGTACCGGCCGGTACTTCAGCACGGGACAAAGGTTCCTGACCCAAATCGACGGTGCAGGACCGTAACTCGTCGTAACCTCCTGGTGACCCCCTGGCACAAGGAGCGGCTTCGATGACGCAGCTGATGCCCGACCTGTCCGTGCTCGCCCTGCGCGCCCCCGAGAATCTCGCGGTGCTGCTGGCCGAGCGCGCGCTGACCTACGGCTGGCGGGACCGGACGGCCTTCCGCTGGAGCGACGGCACCAGAACCGAGACCATCACCCATGGCCGGGTGCACGAGTCCGCGGCGCGCGCCGCCGGAGTCCTCGCCGAGCGGGGGGTTCGGGCGGGCGGCCGGGTGCTGATCGTCCTGCCGGACGGCCCAGGACTGGTGGCCGCGCTGCTCGGCACCTTCCATCTCGGCGCGGTCGCCGTCACCGCGAGCCCGCACGCCACGGCCGAGGACCACGCCCATATCCTGCGCGACGCCGATCCGTGGATCGTCGTCTGCGAACCCGGGCTCGCCGACCGGTTCGGTCCGGTGATGCTCGCCCGCGACCTGCTCGCCGAGACCACCGGACGGCCGGTCCGGATCCCGCCGCCCGCCCGCGTCACCCACGCCACCCCCGCCTACGTCCAGTACACCTCGGGCACGACCGGGCCGCCGAAAGGCGTGATCCACCGGCACGGCGACCCGCTGGCCTACTGCCGGGCCTCCGGCAGAGCCCTGGAGGTGGGCCGTGACGACGTGCTGTTCTCGGCGTCCAAGGCGTGCTACCCGTGGGGTTTCGGGGTGACGGTCGTGTTCACGCTCTACTTCGGGGCGTCGGCGCTGCTCTGGCCCGACCGGGCGGGCGGCCCCGGCATCGCCGATCAGCTCCGCCGCCACCGGCCGACCCTGCTGTTCACCACACCTCCGCTGTACGCGTCGCTGACCAGCACCGGGGGCCTGCTCGGCGGCCCCGGCGGTTCGTTCGGAGGCTCGCTGCGCGCGGCCTGCACCGCGGGCGAACCGCTGCTGCCCGCGCTGCGCGACCGGGTGGAACGCGCGCTGGGCTGCCCGCTCCTGGACGGCCTGGGCTCGACCGAGGCGGGCCACACCTTCGTCGCCAACACCGTGCGCCGCCGCCGCGACGACACCCTCGGCGTGGTGCTCGACCCGTACGAGATCTCCATCCGCACCGGCGACGGCCGTGAGGCCGCCGAAGGCGAGACCGGCTCCCTCTACGTCCGCGGACCGTCGATCATGGCCGGCTATCTCAACCTGCCCGAGCGGACCGCGAGCGCGCTCGACCCCGGCGGCTGGCTCGCCACCGGCGATCTGGTGCACCGCGACGCCGACGGCTTCATCCACCACCACGGCAGGGCCGAGGACCTGGAGCAGCTCGAAGGCGGCCGAAGCGTCGCGCCCGTCCTGCTGGAACGCCATCTCGGCGGCCACCCGGCCGTAGCCGAGGTGGCCGTCGTCGGTGACGGCCGCAGGCTCCGCGCCTTCGTCGTCCCGCTCCCTGGCCTCGACCCCGCCACCCACCTGCGCGAACAGCTCCTGGGCCGCACCGAGGGCGGCGTTCAGGAGATCACCTTCGTGCCCGGTCTTCCCCGCAGCCCCAGCGGCAAGATCCGCCGCTCCGTTCTCCGCCAGTGCCTCACCGACCCCCGCTGATGGGAGCTACCGGAGCTGGCGGAGGCCGTCGCGGAAGGCCCGGGTGTCGACATCGCCGAAGAGGGTGCGCTGCACCATGAAGCCGTGGATCAGCGCGACGAGGGTGCGGACCACGGAGATCGCCGGGACGTCGCGGGTGATCAGCCCGGTGCGCTGGTAGAGCTCGACGTACCAGAGCAGCGCCTTGGTGAACTCGGCGCACGCCCCGTCGACCTGCTCGTTCAGGACCGTGGCGCGCAGCGCGGCGCTCCAGACCCGGACGGCGAGCATCGGGAAACCCTCCTCCGTGTGGGGGAAGGACCCGGCGGGCTCGGGCATCCGGCCGAAGGCCGCGGTGAACACCTGGGCGATCTCCCCGGCGGTGTCGTCGGCGAAGGCCGTGATCACGTCGTCCATCGTCGGGAAGTAGCGGTTGACCCCGACGAAGGGGACCTTGGCCTCGGTGGTGACGTCGCGCATCGAGGTGGAGTGGAAGCCGTTGCGCAGGAAGCAGCGGCGGGCCGCGTCCAGGATGAGGGTGCGGCGGGTGTCGGGCAGCGGTTCGGGGAGGTAACCAGGCTGGGTGCGGGACATGCGGCCCAGGATCGTGCTCCCCGGCCGCCGCGAGCGCCCCCGACACCGCGCCCCGGCGGAGGTATGGGCAAGGTGATCCGCTGCCTTGAAGTTTCCTCACGCGGCCACCTTCACCTGGGGTTCTTCGGGCTGGTCCCGCAGCTCCAGGAGGGGCAGGACCAGCCCGCCTCCGACCAGGAAGACCACGAAGATCACGGCGACCATCACATAGAGAAGCATCATCATGACTCCACCTTGCACCAGGGCAGTGACAGAACGCATCGGGCGCGAGGGGGGCCCACTGTCCGACTCAAGTCGGATACCAAGTTGGCCCCCTCCTTAAAGTCCAGGTCGGGAATACGTACACTTCGGGGAAATCGCCCGCGTTTTCGAGCCATCCCGGGAGGCACGCGATGCCGTGCGGACTGTGCGGGGACATCATCCCCACTGAGGTCGCCCGCTGCCCGGCCTGCGGCGCCTGGTCCCGGCGCAGGGACTTCCGGGCTCTGGCCGTCGGGCTGTTCATGCTGCTGGGCTTCAACGCGTTCCTGCTGATGGGGTCGGCCGTGAGTCTGATGCGGATGCTGCCGGGGCTGCGCTCGGCGACCAACAGCTCCTATGACGCCGCCGCGACCGGCACGACCCTGCGGACCTACGACGACGTGTTCATCATCGCCGGCGCCATGGTCGTCCTCACCGGGGCGCTGTTCGTGGCCTGGCTGTGGCGGGCGCACGAGCAGGCCACGGGGCCGCTGCGCCACCGCCGGATCTGGACGCTCGCCGCATGGGCCGTCCCGATCGGCAACCTCTGGATCCCGCCGCGCCTGATCCACGACATCTGGACGGCTTCGGCCCGCTACCGGATGGCCGAGCGGCACGCCGTCGGCGCGGTCGTCCTGGCCTGGTGGGGGAGCCTGCTCGGCGCGGTCTGCCTGATGGGCCTGTTCCCCGCCCTGGGGACGGGGGTGCGCGGCGACGCGCTGCTGGCCGTCCAGGTCGGAGTGGCGGCCGACGGCCTGATGGCCCTGGCCGCCACCCTCTGCATGGGCATCGTCTTCCAGATCACCCGCCTCCAGCTCCGCTAGCCCCGGCGCTCAGTTCCAGGCCCTGGCGAGCTGCCATCCAGCGTTCTCAGGCTCGAACCGCAGCTCGTAGACGCCCACCTCCCGCTCGGGGCTGGCCTCGACCCGCCAGAACTCGCGGATCATCCCGTCGGACGCCTCGGCGCCGCGCCAGTCGCGGGTCGACACCCAGTGCTCCATCACCCGTCTGACGACGAACAGCCTGTCCCGCCAGACGAACCGGGCGGGGTGGCCGTCGGGCCCGCGCCACACCTCGACCGGGTCTCCATAGACGCGGTTCACCCAGATCTCCCCCCTGGACCTACGAAGAAGTTCCGTTCGGGGGAAGACGAACGAAGGCTCGTTCGAAAATATTATCGAACGAGCCTTCGCCTGGGCAAGCGGATCAGACGTGGACGGCCGCGCCCTCGACCTTCCGGCCGGCCTTCACGAACAGCCCCAGCGAGGCCGCGAGCAGCGAGATCGCCGCCGCCACCCAGAACGCCAGGTGCATCCCGTCGATGAAGGACAGGTGCGCCGCCTTGGTGATCAGCGCCGCGATGTCCGGCGTGGTGTCCGGCGGGACCGGCGCGATACCGGCCGAGACGATCTCCTTCATCTCGCCGACGGCCGCCGGGTCGGGCGCGGGCAGCCCGACCTCGGTGAAGTTGCCGGCGAGCGTGGAGCCGACCTTGGCGGTCATCAGGGCGCCCAGCACGGCCGTGCCGAGCGCGCCACCGACCTGCATGGCGGCGTTCTGCAGCCCGGACGCCACCCCGGCCATCGAGACGGGAGCGTTCCCGACGATGATGTCGGTCGCGCCGACGAAGACCGGGCTGAGGCCGAGGCCGAGCAGCACGAACCAGGGCAGGGTGTCGGCGAAGCCGCCCTCCAGGCCGAGCCTGGTGAGGCCGAGGAACGCGGCGGCGGCCAGCAGCGGGCCCACCACCAGCGGGATCTTCGGGCCCAGCTTGGTGATCATGATGGCGGCGACCGGCGAGCCGACCATCATGGAGAGCATCATCGGCAGCAGCCGCACACCGGAGTCGACCGGCGAGAGCCCGTGGACGCTCTGCATGTAGAAGGTCAGGAAGAACAGCGCGCCGAACATGCCGAACGCGACCAGCAGCATCATCACGGTGCCCAGCGAGATGCTGACCGACCGGAACAGCGACAGCGGGAGCAGCGGCTCGGCGGCCTTGCTCTCCCAGAGGACGAACGCCGCGAACAGCACGATCGCGCCGCCGAAGAAGCCGAGGGTCTTGGCGTCGCCCCAGCCCCACGCGGACGCCTTGATGATCCCGTAGACGATCGTGAACATCGCGCCCGACAGCAGCAGGATGCCCGGCACGTCGAACCCGGACTTCTCGCCCTTCTGGTTCTTCAGCACGAAGAAACCGATGGTGAAGGCGATGATCCCGACGGGGACGTTGATGAAGAACACCGACTCCCAGTTGACGTGCTGCACGAGCAGCCCGCCGACGATCGGTCCGGCCGCCGTCGAGGACGCGATGGCCGCGCCCCAGATGCCGAGCGCCATGTTGAGCTTCTCGGCCGGGAACGCGGCGCGCAGCAGGCCCAGCGCGGACGGCTGGAGCATCGCCCCGAACACGCCCTGGAGCACGCGCATCACGATCAGCATGGTGATGCCCTGGGACAGCCCGATCGCCAGTGAGGTCACCGCGAAGCCCGCGATGCCCGTCATGAAGACCGTCTTGTGCCCGAAGCGGTCGCCCATCTTGCCCGCGGTGATCAGGAAGACGGCCAGCGCGAGGAGGTAACCGTTGGTCACCCACTGGAGCTGGGACAGGGTTGCGTCCAGGTCGGCGCCGATCGACGGGTTGGCGATCGCCACGACGGTGCCGTCGAGCGTCACCATGATGACGCCGAGCGCGACCGCGAGGAGCGTCAGCCCGGGGCGTCCGCCCGCCGCCGAGTCCTTCCCCACCTTGGACGCCTGTACGGCGGTCGCCGCCTGCGTCATAGTTACCCCCACTTGAATACGGCTAGAATGCACCCATTATGTCAGCGGCTGACACTTGACATGTTGTGTGATGAGTCACTCCCTGACGTGTGGCACCCTCGGAGGAGGAGGTGGCGATGACCACGGGCGGTCTGCGTGAGCTGAAGAAGCAGCGCACCCGGCTCGCGCTCATCGACGCGGCGCTGGAGCTGTTCCTGCGGAGCGGATACGAGCAGACGACGATCGACGAGATCGTCGGCGCGGTCGAGGTGTCCCAGCGGACCTTCTTCCGCTACTTCGGGAACAAGGAGGACGTCGTCCTCGGCGTCACCGACGTGTTCGACCAGACCATGGTGGACAACCTCCGCGAACTCCCCGACGAACTGACCCCCGAGCAGGCGCTGCTCCGGTCGATGGAACTGATCCTCGACGACGTCAGGGAGACCGACGCGATCGAGCGCGAACGGCTCCGCCGCATCCGCGAAGTGATCGAGAACACGCCCGCGCTGATCGCCGCCCAGCTCGCCCGGCAGAACCGGATGCTCGCCGTGCTGACGGTCGAGATCGGCCGCCGGATGGGGCTCGACCCCGACACCGACCTGCGGCCCGCGATCCTGGTCTCGATCTACCAGGGCGCGGCCAGGGTCGGTTTCGAGCAGTGCGCGTCACACCAGGTGTACGACCCGGGCACGGTCGTCGAGCGCGTCGAGCAGTCGGTCGCGATCGCGCTCGGCGCGTTGCGGGAAGATTGGGCGCGGTCCTGAGGTTGCCTTCGGGCAACGGCCGTTTCCCTTGAGTTCCCGGAGGTAGTCCATGCGCGCGATCGTCGTCACCCGGCACGGTGGCCCGGAGTCACTCGTCCTCGACGAGGTGCCGGAGCCGGTGCCGGGCCCCGGCGAGCTGCTGGTGAAGGTGGCGGCGGCGGGCGTCAACTTCATCGACTGCTACCACCGGGAGGGCCGCTACCCGACCGTCCCCCCGTTCACCCCGGGCATCGAGGTGTCGGGCACCGTCACGGCTCTCGGCGAGGGCGTCACGGAGTTCGCGGTCGGCGACCAGGTCGCCTCGGCCGACGCGCGCGGCGGCTACGCCGAACTGGCGGTAGTCCCGGTGGCGAAGACCTTCGCAGTGCCCGCCGGGCTCGATCTGAAGACGGCCGCCGCGGCCCTGCTCCAGGGCATGACCGCCCAGTATCTGGTCCGCTCGACCTACCAGGTGAAGCCCGGCGACGACGTCCTGGTGCACGCCGCGGCGGGCGGGATGGGCCTGCTGCTCACCCAGCTCGTCAAGCTGCTCGGCGGACGGGTGATCGGCACCGTCTCCACCCCGGCGAAGGAGAAGCTCGCCAGGGACGCGGGCGCCGACGAGGTCCTCGGCTATGACGGCTTCGCGGCGAAGGTCCGTGAACTGACCGGCGGACGCGGCGTGGACGTCGTCTACGACGGCGTCGGCAAGACCACCTTCGAGGGCAGTCTCGACGCGCTGCGCGTCCGCGGTCTGCTCGCCCTGTACGGCGCCGCGAGCGGTGCCGTGCCCGCCGTCGACCCGATGCGGCTGAACGCCGCCGGCGGGGTCTATCTGACCAGGCCGGGCCTGCACCAGTACACCCTGACCAGGCAGGAGACCGCCGAGCGCGCCGCCGAGGTGCTGGGCTGGGTGGGCTCGGGCGAACTCCGGCTGCACATCGGCGGGACCTACCCCCTCGCCGACGCGCAGGCCGCCCACGCGGACCTCGAAGGCCGACGAACTACCGGTAAGTTGCTGATCATTCCGTGACATGTACCAGAATGGGCGGATGGATGAACGCATCGGCCCCTACGAGCTCGTCGAGCGCATCGGCCGCGGCGGCATGGGCACGGTCTACCTGGCGCGCGACCCGCAGGGACGGCAGGTCGCGGTCAAGGTCATCAACACCGAGCTCGCCGACGAACCGTCCTTCCGTGACCGCTTCCGGCGGGAGGTGACCGCCGCACAGAAAGTGCGGCGGTTCTGCACCGCGAGCGTCCTGGACGCCCGGCTCGACGCCGAACCGCTCTACGTGGTCACCGAGTACGTGCCGGGCCCCGACCTCGACACCCAGATCCGCGAGCACGGGCCGATGCACGGGTCGTCGCTGGAGCATCTGGCCGTCGGGGTCGCGACGGCGCTGAGCGCGATCCACGGCGCGGGCATCGTGCACCGCGACCTCAAACCGCAGAACGTCCTGCTGTCGCCGGTCGGCCCGCGCGTGATCGACTTCGGGATCGCGCGGGCCCTCGACACGCTCGTCGCCGCGACCAGAACCGGCGCGATCATCGGCACGCCCGCCTACATGGCGCCCGAGGTCATCCAGGGGCAGGACGCCACCGAGGCCGCCGACGTGTGGGCGTGGGGCTGCGTCGTCGCCTACGCGGGCACCGGCACCGCGCCGTTCGCCGCGCAGAACGTCCCGGCCGTCATGTTCGCGGTCGTCCAGAACCCGCCGAACCTGGACGGGCTGGACGAAGGCGTCCGGAAACTGGTCGAGGCCGCGCTGTCCAAGGACCCGGCGGCCAGGCCCACCACCCAGCAGATCCTCGAAGCGCTGACCGGGCAGACCAGACCGGAGGCGGCGACCCTGGCCGAGGCCGTCCAGGCGAACTGGTCGCCGCCCGCCGCACCGCCCCCACCCGGCTACGCCCCGCCCCCGCCCGCTGGGTTCGGGTCTCCG
>NZ_BAAGZI010000202.1:0-10251 GCF_054778695.1 Actinocorallia lasiicapitis | reverse complement strand
GGTCCGTCCTGGCGGATCAGCGGCCCGTTCCGGTTCGACGGCCGCGACCTGACCTGGCGGGACGTGGCCGGGCTGTCCGCCGCCGAACTCGCCGCGACGACCGGCGAGACCAACCCCGAGTTCCTCGCCCAGGTGGCCTCCAGCCACGAGGCGATGACCGCGATCATGTCGGCGCGCGCGCCCAGGACGTCGAGCCCGCTGCTCGACTCCGAGCAGTCGCTGCTGACCGGCCACCGGTTCCATCCGTCGCCGAAGGCCCGGCAGGGCTCCCCGGAGAGCTGGCTGCCGTACGCGCCGGAGACGGGCGCGCGGTTCCGGTTGACGCGGCTGGCCGTCGCGCCCGGTCTGCTCTGCGGTGAGGGCCCGTTCCCCGAGGCGCTGGCGGACGGGCTGCCCGTGCACCCGTGGCAGTGGCGGCTGCTCCGCGACCGTCCGGTGCTGCGCCGCGCCCTGGAGCAGGGGCTGATCGAGGTGTTCGCGGACGGTCCCGAGGTGGTGCCGACCTCGTCGGTCCGCACCGTCCACGTGCCCGAGTCGGGGATGTTCGCGAAGTTCAGCCTGGACGTCCGGATCACCAACTGCGTGCGTAAGAACTCCTGGTACGAGCTGGAGGCCGCGCCCGCCCTCACCCGGCTCCTGAAGCCGATCATGGGCGGGCTGCTGCTGGGCGAGCCCGCCTACCGGACCGTCGCCCTCGCCGACCGTGCTCTCTATGAGGGGCTGGGCGTGATCCTGCGGGAGGGCGCGCCCGACGACGCCGTGGTGGCGGCGGCGCTCACCGATCCGGGGTTCCTGCCGTCGCCGCTCGACCCGGCCGAATGGTTCGCGGCCTATGTGGAGAAGGTCGCGGTGCCGGTGCTGGAGGTGTTCTTCGCGCACGGTGTCGTGCTGGAGCCGCACCTGCAGAACGTCCTGGTGGTGCCGGGGCCCGACGGGCTGCCCGACCGGGCCGTCTTCCGTGATCTGGAGGGCACCAAGCTGCTGCCGGGACGGGATCTGGCGGCGCTGCCCGAACGGGTCCGCGACTCGGTCACCTACGACGAGGAGCGCGGCTGGAACCGGGTCGCCTACTGCCTGTTCGTCAACCATCTCGCCGAGATCGCGGTGGCGCTCGGCACCCGCCACCCCGGCTGCGACCGCGACCTGTGGACGGCCGCCCGCAAGGTCCTGTCCGGTTTCTCCGGCCAGCCCCGGATGCGCGCCGTGCTGGCGGGCGCGCCGCTGACCGCCAAGGCGAACCTGCTGGCCCGCTGGTCGCGCTCCGCCGACCGGGCCGCGACCTATGTGGAGGTCCCCAACCCGCTGGGCCGCTGAACCTGCCGGGGCTCTACGGTAGAGGGAACGGCCTCACCCCGGAGGGAGCACGGACCATGCTCGACCGCCTGCGTTCAGCGCTGGAGTTCGCCGCCGGGACGGCCAGAGTGGTCCGCGACGCGCGGATCCTCGGCCCGGTCCGGCCCGACCGGCTGCTGCGCCTGCCCCTCCAGGCGGTCCGGTTCGGCCCGACCCCGGCGCTGGCCGGTGCGGCGTCCGCGCTGCGCCGCCCGGACCATCTCGCGCTGATCGACGATCTGGGCACGCTGACCTACGCCGAGCTGGAGGCCCGCTCCGCCGCCCAGGCCACCGCGCTCCGCCCGCTGGTGCCCGAGGGCCGGAAGATCGGAATCCTCTGCCGCAACCACCGCGGCTTCGTCGAGGCCGCGCTGGCCGGCAGCCGGCTCGGCCGTGACGTCGTCTTCCTCAACACCGACTTCTCGGCGCCGCAGCTCACCCGGGTGCTCGACGCCGAGGAGATCGCGGTCCTCGTCCACGACACGGAGTTCACGCCGGTCGCCGAGGGCTTCGCCGGCACCCGGATCATCGCCTGGCACGACGGCCCCGCCGCGCTGCCCACCCTCGACGACCTGGCCGCGACCCCGGCCGAACCGATCGTCGCCGAACGCACCGCGAAGATGATCATCCTGACGTCCGGGACGACCGGCCACCCCAAGGGCGCCTCCCACGACTTCGGTCCGCTGGCCGCGCTCAGCCAGGGGCTCGGCCATCTGCTGCGGGTGCCGCTGCGCGCCGACGGCCCGATCCTCATCGGCCCGCCGCTCTTCCACGGGCTCGGCCTCACCTATCTGATGGCCGGGATCGGCCTGGGCGCCCCGGTGGTGCTGGTCCGCCGGTTCGACGCCCCCACCGTCCTCGAACTGATCGCCAAGCACCGGATCGAGGTCGTCGTGGGTGTTCCGGTGCTGTTCCAGCGGCTGCTGGACGCCGCGGCGACGACGTCCGCCGACACCTCGTCGCTACGGATCGCGCTGTCGGGCGGCGCGGCCCTGCACCCCGGTCTCGCCGCCCGGTTCCAGGACGCGTTCGGCGACGTCCTCTACAACGCCTACGGCGCCAGCGAGACGGGCTGGGCCACCATCGCCACCCCCGCCGACCTGCGCGCGGCGCCCGGCACGGTCGGCCGTCCGACCCTCGGCACCCGGGCGCGCGTCCTGGCAGCCGACGGCGCGGAACTCCCCCAGGGCGAGATCGGCACCCTGTTCCTGGACGCCGGGCTGAAGTTCCGCGGCTACACCGGCGGCGGCACCAAGCAGACCTTCGGCACCCTGATCTCCACGGGTGATCTCGCCCACGTCGACGAGGCGGGCCGGATCTTCATCGACGGCCGCGCCGACGACATGATCGTCTCCGGTGGGGAGAACGTGTTCCCCGCCGAGGTCGAAGGGGTCCTGGACGCCCACCCCGAGCTCGCCGAGGCCGCCGTCACCGGCGTGGACGACGTGGAGTTCGGCCAGCGGCTCGCCGCCTGGGTGGTCCGCGCCCCCGGCTCCACCGTCACCGAGGACGAGCTGAAAGCGCACGTCAGGGCCGAACTGGCCCGCTACAAGGTGCCGCGCGAGATCCATTTCGTGGACGCCCTGCCCCGCACCACCACCGGAAAGATCAAGCATCGGGTGCTCCGGGACGGATGATCCGCTCGCACAACCCGCGCATTTACGGTAGATAGGCAGGCATGACTGCCGAGGAAACCCCCGACTTCCCGTCCGACGTCCTGGAAGCCGGGTCCGCTCTCGGCGAGCCCGTGCCCGATCAGCCCGACCCGCGGCTGCGCACCCTGAGCGTCCTGCTCTGGGCGGACGCCGCGCTGCTGATCGCGGCCGTCGCCGCCGTCGGCGTCCTGCTCAACAAGAAGAACGACGCGCTGCTGATCGCGGTGGCCGCGGTGATCGTCCTGCTGGTCGCGGTGGCGGGCACCCTGTTCCGGCTGACCCGCAAGCTGCGGGAGCCCGCCGTGGTGCTGTTCGCCGACGGTCTGGTGCACGCCGTCGGCGAGGAGCTGGTGGCCGTGGCGTGGTCGTCGGTGAAGCTCGCCTATCTGACCCCGGGCAAGCAGCTCATCCTGCAGCTCGAGAACGGCTCGGAGTTCGTGCTCCGCGCGCCGGTCCGCAATCTGGCGACGATCGAGTCGGCCGTCCGCAAGGGCGTGCCGCGCGACCGGGTGCGCCGGGGCGTTCCGCCGAAGAACCTCGCGGCGGTCTAGGCGGCGAGAGCGGATTCGCGGGCGGCGCGGCAGACCCTGGCGAGATCGATCAGGGCCTGGCTGCGCCGCTCCTCGAGCGGCCGGGTGTCGCCTTCGCCCGCGGCGGCGAGGGTGTCGAGCACCAGGGAGAAGACGGGCCAGTCGGCCGGCGCGATGAAGCCGCGCAGGTCGAACCCTTCTTCTTCGGCCTCGCTGAAGTCGACGTTGTGCAGGAACGTGGCGAGCGCGGCTTCGGCCGCGACCACGCCGATGCGCATCGCGAGCACCGCGGGGGAAGCGTCGGTAGAACCCACGTTCGAACCCTACCCGCACACGCGTTCGATATTCAAGAGGATGTTCGAAACCGCAGGTCAGGGCGCGGCAGCGGCGACATACCCTCCCTCATCCAGCCGTTTCACCTCGGCGCCCGCCTCGGTCAGCAGCTCCGCCAGCCGCGCCACCGGCACCCGGACGTCCGACAGCACGATCCCGGCACCGGGCCGCGACACCCGCACCAGCTCCGCGATCACCGCCGCCGGATCGGCCAGCGCGCCGAGCGCGTTCCGGCAGAGCACCAGCGTGAAGGTGCGGTCGAGCTGCGGCAGCGCCGCGGCGTCACCCCGCTGGAAGACCACGTTGGTGAACGCCTTGCGGTCCGCTTCCCGCTTGCCCTCGGCGAGCAGTTCGGCACGGGAGTCGACGGCCGTGGCGTGCCGCACCCTGCGGGCGATCGCACGCGACACCTCCGCGGTACCCGCGTACACCTCGAGGACCACGTCCTCCAGATCGAGTTCGGGTTCGGTGAACCGGACGAAGTCCTGGACCGTACTGGCGAGCGTCTCGGAGTGGGCCACCGTCACGCGTCCTCCCGGGGGGATGTAGTTCCCCCGGAGCATAGATTCAGACGGGCGCGGCGGCCAGCCTCCCCGCGATCGCCAGAGCGGTCGGCCGGGCCTCCAGGTGGAGGCGGCCGAGCATCGTCTCAGGGCCGGCGAGCAGGGCGAGCGCGGCCCGCGGACCGCACGCGTAGATCGCCAGATGGCCCCCCGTGCAGCGGATCACGACCTCCTGGAAGTCGCCCTCGCAGACGTTCTGGGCGAACCGGTGGCTGAGCGACAGCTCCGTCGCGGTCAGCGCCGCGACGGTGTCGGGCTCGACACCGGCGGGCAGGTCGGCGGCGACGAGGAAGCCGTCGCAGGTCGCGACGATCCCCCCGGTGACATAGGAGACCCTGTCGCGGAGCGCGCGCAGTTCGGCCAAAACCAGATCGTCGGTCATTCGAGCTCCCGTAGCGCATCCTGGAGCCTGAGAAGCAGGCTCTGATCGACTTCCGCCCATTTCTGACGTCCCGGGGAGCGCACCGTCCGGGGCGGTTCCGCCCTGGACGCTCCCCCGATCCTGCGGCGCGCCGCGCCCGGCGGCACCGCCACCAGGCCTGACGCCGCCAACCCGCGGACGGCCAGCGTGCAGCCGTAACGGGTGTGTCCGAGTTCCCGCGCCAATCCCGCGGGGTCGAGCCGGCCGTCGGCGTTGAGCAGCAGCTCCGCCTGAAGGCCCGAGAGCATCAGCCGCTGCCGGCGCACCCGCCGGACGGGCTCCACCGGCGCCTCGTCGAGGACGGCCGAAGGCCAAGCGTGGTCGAGCCGTTCCCGGCGCCGGCCCGTCTCGTAGTAGAGGGTCTCGATCGCCACACCGCGCAGCGGGGCCAGCCAGAACGGCTCGCTCTCGGTGAAGGCGAGCTCCGCCGTGGAGGGCAGCAGGTAGTAGGCGGCGTCGAACAGGGCGATCAGGGCGTAGCCCTCCAGTTCGGCGCGGCCCAGCCAGGCGTCGGCGCTGCCCGCGGCCTGCACGGCGCGCCAGTCGGCCTCCCGCAGCCGCCCCGACGAGGTGAGCATCCGGCCGAGCCCCGGCACCAGCACGCACTCGGCGAACACGGCGGCGCCGTCCACGAGATGGAACGCTCCCTCATGTCCGATGCGCACCACTCCGGTGGCCCTCTCGCGTGCCAGCTCCAGCAGCAGGCCGCGCAGGCCGGGGACGTCAGCCATGCGGGGCGGCCAGCCGGTGGAACGACGCCCACAGCCGCGAGCGCGCGGCCACCAGATCGGCGGCCGGGTCGAGGACGGCGTGCAGGCAGAGCGCGTCGGCGCCGAGCAGGATCACATGGGTGCCCGCCGTGCCGACCACGATCAGCTCGGTGAGGGTGTCGGCGGTGTGCGCCGCGGTGATCGCGGGGGTGGCGAGCGCTTTCTGGATCAGATCGGCGGTGCCCGAGGCGTCCTCCTCAGCGGTCAGGCTGTCCGGTCCGAGCGCGGCGATGGGCAGGCCGCTCACGTGGTCGAGAAGGGTGACGAGCCGAGCGCCGGGGAAGGTCAGGGCGTCGGCGAGACAGTCGTCGATAGCGGACACTGATCCAAGTTAGGCAGGGTCTGTGCTGTTCAACATGGGAATACCGGATAGTTACCGAGTACTGACCGGTATCTCTACCCCGTGACAGGAACCTGGTCGAACAGGGCGGCGAGGCCGTCGGCGTCCAGGAGATCGACGGGCCGGACCGTCGTGTTCGCCTTCACGAAGTGGAAGGCGGCGCTCACCCGCTCCAGCGGAACCCCCGCCAGCGCCGCCCACGCCAGCCGGTAGGCGGCCAGCTGGACGGCCACATGGCGGGCCTCCTGCGTGTCCGGGGGGCGGCCGGTCTTCCAGTCGACGACCTCGTAGCCGTCCGCGCCGTCGGCGCGCCGATCACGGAAGACGGCGTCCATCCGGCCCCGGATCAGCCGGTCGCCGATCACCGTCTCGAACGGCACCTCGATCTCGACGGGCTGCCGCGCGGCCCACGGCGACTCCTCGAACCTGGCCTGGAGCAGGCCGATGTCGGAGTCGGCGACGAGCTCGTCGTCGGCCGCGCCGAACAGGTCGTCGGGGTCGATCAGCCGCTGCTGGCCCCAGCGCGACTCCAGCCAGCGGTGGAACGCGGTGCCGCGGCGCGCGAACGGCGCGGGCGGGCGCGGCATCGGCCGCCGGATCTGCGCGGCCAGCGAGGACGGATCGCGGGACAGCGAGACGAGCGAGGAGACGGTGAGGCGTTCGGGCAGCTCGACGGTCAGGCCGTCGCCGGCCCGACCCTGGTCGCGTTCGGCGAGCAGCAGCTCCACGTCGCGGGCCCAGGCCGTCATACGGCCGCGGTCGGCGTCGGCGAGGCCGTCGGCCGGGATCCACGGGGTGAGGGTGCCGGTCATCGCGTCGCGGACCAGGCCCGCGCCCTCGACCAGGCCGCCCTCGGCGAGCGGCCGGGCCGGCCACGGCTCGGTCTTCGGCTCGGCGAGCAGCGGGTTGTGGGCGTTGTCCTCGGGCGGCTCGACCCACTCCCAGACCCGGTCGGCCGTCACCCGGATCTCCTCCAGGAACGGCGACGGGCCGAGCGGCTTGGCCGCCGCGCCCCACCAGAAACCCGTCCCGACCAGCAGGGCACTCGCCCGGGTGACGGCCACGTAGGCCAGCCGCCGCTCCTCCCGGAAGTCCCGTTCCGCGCAGGCCGCCTCGAAGTTCTCGACGTCGGCCTTGTCCAGGCCGCGCAGCTCGGGCAGGTCGCGCCGGTCACCGCGGAGCGGGTAGGGGATCATGCGCGGGTTGGTGGTCCAGCGGGTGCCCGCGCCCGCGGGCGGCGTCGGGAAGATCGAACCCTTGCCGGGGTTGCCGTTCCGCATCGGCGTGAACGACAGACCGGGCACGAACACGACCGGCCACTCCAGGCCCTTGGAGCCGTGGACGGTCAGCAGCTTCACCGAATCGCTCTCGCCGACCCGTCCCGCCTCCAGCCCGAACTCCTCGGTCTCGGCGGCCGCCAGATACGACAGGAACGCGCTCAGCGTGGGGTCCTCGCCGTCGCCCGCGAAGGAGTCGGCGGCGTCGACGAACGCGTCGAGGTTCGCGCGGGCCTCGACGGGGTCCTTGCCGGTGCGGGCGGCGACCTCGATGTCGAGGCCCAGGACCCGTTCGACCTCGGTGACCAGATCGGGCAGCGGCATCTGGGACTGGCGGCGCAGATAGCGCAGCTCGTCGCGGAGCCGGGCGAGCCTGCGGCGGGCCTCCTCGGAGTAGGCGGCCGGGTCGCCGGGATCGTCGAGGGCGTCGACCAGACTGCCCTGCTCCTCCTGGAGCTCCTGGACGAGCGCCTTCAGCGGATCGTCCTCGCGGACCCGCTCCGGTTCGGGGGCGGCCTCCTCGCGGCGGATGTCGCGGCGGGCCTCGCGGGCCAGCTCGCGGGCGCGGCGGCCGAGGGCGACGAGGTCGCGGGAGCCGATCCGCCAGCGCGGCCCCGTCAGGATCCTGGCCAGGGACGCGCCCGCCGTCGGATCGTTCATCACGCGCAGGGTGGCCAGGACGTCCTGCACTTCGGGAACCGTCAGCAGCCCGCCGAGACCCACCACCTCCACGGGGATGCCGCGCTCCTCGATCGCCTTGCGGATCAGCGCGAACTGGGAGCGTTTACGGGCCAGGACGGCGATGTCGCTGAGTTTCAGCGGCTCGTCGAGCGGATGGCCGTCGGGGGTGCGGTCGCTGGCGAGCAGCGCGACGATCCGGTCGGCGATCCGCTCCGCCTCGTCCTCGACGGTCTCCAGCAGCGCGCACTCGACCCGGCCGCGGCCGATCCTCGGCTCGCCGGGACGCAGCGGGGAGACGCCGCGCAGCTCGGCGCGGAGCTCGGTCTGGATCCGGGCGGCGGCGTCCAGGATGTACTCGCCGTTGCGGAAACTGCGGGTGAGTTCGAGCCTCGGCGCAGGCCCCGCCTCGGCCGGGAAGTGGTGCGGAAAGTTCATCAGGTTGCCCGCCGACGCGCCACGCCAGCCGTAGATCGACTGGCAGGGGTCGCCGACGGCCGTCACGGGATGGCCGTCGCCGAACAGGGCGCGCAACAGCACGAGCTGGGCCTGGCTGGTGTCCTGGTACTCGTCCAGCAGGACGACCGAGTAGCGGGACCGTTCGAACGCCCCCACCTCGGGGTGACGATCCGCTATCCGGGCCGCCAGGGACATCTGATCGCCGTGGTCGAGCAGCTCCCGTTTGCGTTTGGCGGCGCCGTACGCCTCGATCAGCGGCAGGAGCTGCTCGCGGGTGGCGTGCTTGGCCAGGATCTCCTTCTGCTTGCTGAGCGGCTTGTCGACCCGGTCGTACATCTGGGCGAGTGCCTGGCCGATCTGGCGGATGTCGGCGGGGCCGCGCAGATGCTCCGCCAGATCGCCCGCCAGCTCGATGACGGCCCTGGTGACGGTGTCGGGCGTCCAGTCGATCCGGTCCATGGGGCCGTCGTAGGCGTCGACGACCCGGGTCGCGATCTGCCAGGCGACCGCCGGGGAGATCAGCCGCATGGTCGGTTCGAGGCCGTCGCGGAGCGCGTGGTCGCCGAAGAGCCGCGCCGCGTAAGCGTGGTAGGTCGAGACGGTCGGCTCGCCGTCCAGGAACTCCGGTTCGATCAGATCGGGATGCTCGTACAGGGCGGCGAGCCGTTCCCTGACCCGTCCGGCCAGCTCGGCGGCGGCCTTCCTGGTGAACGTCAGGCCGAGCACCCGTTCCGGCCGCACCAGCCGGTTGGCGACCAGCCACACCACCCGCGCGGCCATCGTCTCGCTCTTCCCCGACCCCGCCCCCGCCACCACCAGCATCGGCGCGAGCGGCCCCCGGATGACCTCGGCCTGCTCGTCGGTCGGCGGAAACCTCTGCCCCAACCGAAAAGACAGTTCACTAGGAGAAATGATCATCTCCGAGCCTCCTTCGTCGGCCCGGAGCTGATCTGATACTCACTGGTGAACTCGCTACGCTCCCTCACGGTTAGCTCACCTCTCCGCCGTTCTCGTGGACGGGGCAGCAGGACTGGACGGGGCAGGTGCGGCATTTGTCGTTGGCGGTGGCCGTGAAGACCTCCCCCGCCATGCCCGTCGCGACGATCTCGACGAGCTTCTTCGGCCATTCGGGGTCGGCATCCTCCGACGGCGGGCGCTGCGCCTGCTCGCGCGCCTTCTTGGCGAACGCGGCCTTGCCGACCTGCACGAGCTTCGCGCCGCCCGGATCGACCAGGCCGTGCCGGGCGAACGCGCCGAGCATCACCGCGTACTGGTAGACGCCGAGCTGCGGGTTCCGGTCGACCTGGTCGGCGGGGACGGGCGAGCCGCCCGTCTTGATGTCGATGATGATCCCGCGGCCGTGGGCGTCGCGTTCGGCGCGGTCGATCCGGCCGCGGATCACGACCTTGCCCAGATCGACCCGGAACGACTCCTCCAACGCGACGATCTCGTTGGGGTTCGCCCGATGCCAGTCCATGAACCTGTCCACCATCTGGGACGCCTGCTGCCGCTGCTTCTCCGAGTACCAGGCGGAACGGAAGTCCAGCTCGTTCCAGATCCGGTCGAGCCGTCCCGCCAGATCGGCCTCGGTGACCTCCGGCTGGGATCCGGCCAGCTCGGCGACCGCGTGGATCACCTTGCCCATCGTCGAGTACTCGCCGGGGCCGCCCTCCTGCGCGCCGACCGCGCTGGTCAGCAGCCAGCGCAGCCCGCAGGTGGTGAAGGTCTCGACCTGCGACGGGGAGATCGTGATCGGCTCGTCCGACGGGAACGCGGGCCCCGCGTCCGAAAGCGCGGTGATCGCGTACCAGTTCTCCGGTTTCGCGCCCCGCACCCCGGCGCGGGCGAGCCGCGCGAGATGGGAGGCGGCGGCGCGGCGCAGCGCGGTCGGCC
>NZ_BAAGZI010000201.1:0-10288 GCF_054778695.1 Actinocorallia lasiicapitis | reverse complement strand
GCCCCCGAATCGGAGGACGTCGTCCGCGCCATCCGGGCCGACGGCGGGACCGCGGTGTACATCCCCGCCGACGTGGCCGACGCCGGCAGCGTCCGCGCCATGGTCGGGGAGGTCGTGGCGTGGGGCGGCGGCCTGGACATCGCCGTCAACAACGCCGGCGCGTCCGGCCGCATGGTCGATCTGGCCGACCTCACCGACGAGGACTACGACACCGTCGTCGACGTCAACCTCCGCGGCCTCTTCCACTGCCTGCGCGCCGAGATCCTGGCCATGCGCGGGCACGGCGGGTCGATCGTCAACGTCCTGTCGACGGCCGCCCACCGCTCCTACCCCAAGGCCAGCGTGTACGGCGCCAGCAAGCGGGCCGGGCTGGCCCTCACCGAATCCGCGGCCATCGAGGAGATCGGGAACGGGATCCGGATCAACGCCGTGTCGCCCGGCGGAACCGAGACCGCGATGATGCACGGGCTGCGGACCGCCGACCCCGAGCTGTACAAGACCATGGTCGCGATGATGCCGACGGGCCGTTTCGCCGACCCGCACGAGCAGGCCCAGGTGATCGCGTTCTTCTGCGGTCCCGAGTCGGCGTTCATCTCCGCCGCCGCGCTCAAGGTGGACCTCGGCCAGACCCTCAGGTGACGCCGCCCGGCGGCGGCCGGTCAGGGGAGGGAGATCGCCTCCGGTGGGGCGCGGAGGCGATCTCCCGGTCAAAGGGACGAGACGGTCAGCAGGTCTGCTTCGGGGCCTGGGAGTTCACCTTGATCCGGTCGATGATCGAAGGGTCGTCCTGCATGGTGAAGTGGTTGATGTCGGCGCCGCCGTTGGCGCTTTCCGTGATTCTGAAGTCGTAGTGGAAGCAGTAGGGGTACCGCGAGAGGGCCTTCCAGAACGGGTCGATCGCGGTGTTGGTGATGGTCTCCTGGTTGCCGTCGCCGTCGGCGAAGTACCAGTCACTCTGGGGCGGGGCGATCTGTCCCAGAGTGAGGTTCGGGAGCTTCATACCGATGAGGGTGGGAACCTTGCTGACGGTCTCGGCGTAGACGTCGGTCTTGGGGAGCTTGGTGTCGAAGTCGGTCGAGCCGACATAGTGGGCCGCGATCTCCTTGACCGAGGCGGGCATGTGCGCTTCCTCGAGCAGCTGCGGCAGCTCGTCGGGCGTGTAGTCGGTGTCGTCGGGGTTGGTGGCGGCGTTAGTGAGGATGACCTGGCCGGTCCCGAAGATCGCGGGGTCGGCTAGGCTCATGTAGGTGGCCGGCGACATCCGCCACATCGCGGAGCTGCTCTGCGCGTTGGCCTGGTCGGCCGGCAGCGTGAAGTTCTGGGTGTTGTAGCCGATGAACAGCACCGCGGCGACGACGCCCTGGCCCGGGAAGTTGCCCGACAGCGTGGTGAACCCCTGGATGAACTTGTCGCGCCACGCGTCGGTCACATGGGTGAGCAGGTAGTGCGCGTACAGCGGGCCGTTGGAGTGCGCCACGAGGTGGACCCTGCGGTTCCCGTTGAGCTGGTAGGTCTCCTCGATCAGGGCCTTGGTCCGGTCGAGGAAGTTCTGCCCGGAGTCGATCGGGTTGCTCAGGTCGGGGGTGAGGTCGGACTGGTAACCCGCCACCCGGATGCCGCGGTCACGGGTCCAGCCGTTCGCCACCAGATCCTGGAAGAGGGTCTCATAGCCGGGCGCGCTCGCGGTCTTCCCGTAGTCGGGGATCTGCACCGAGACCCCCGGCTGGCGGGAGAACCGCTGGCTCATCGGCTTGCCGCCCTTGGCGCTGTAGCTGAGCGTCAGAAGACGGTCCTGGCAGACCTGGGTGTAGCCGCCGTTCGCCGGGGTGGGGTTGGGGAAGTAGTTGTCGAAACTGCCGGTGGTCGGGCAGCTCAGGTCGATCGTCTGGCCGGTGAGTGTGGTCTTCGTCTTGGTGAAGTTGTACGCTGGAAAAAGGACGATCGGGTTCTTCGTCACCCCGGGCAGCGCGTCGGCCGGCCCGGTGGCCGCCAGCGATGCGGCCACGCAGAGCAGTGCCGTGCTGAGTGCGGCGAGCTTGCGGAAGATCGGCATGGGTCGTTCCCTAGAACAGTGCCGTCCCTTGCGCGGACGGCACGATGAATGGGCCGGGCGGCGGAAGCCCGTCGTGGGCCCCCGCCGCTCGTGAGAATCCGGTCGAATCAGGCCTGCTGGTCTTCGCCGTCCCGGAACTTCAGGGTGATGATCTGTTCGATCGACTCGGCCAGACCGGAATCGATCTCCAGGACGTCGCGGTATCCGCTCAGGAGCTTGTCCTCGGCCTCGGTCAGGCCGTCGGCGAGCGCGAGCTCGACCGCCATGTAGTACGTCCTGACCCGGGCCTGCTCGGACCGTAGCTCGGCCAGCCGGGCCACGGCGTCGTCGAGACTGCCGTCGGCGGCCGACGCCAGGCCCTTGGCCGCCTGGTAGTACTGCTGGAAGTTGTGCCCGCAGAACTCCGGCAGCGCCTTCGCATACGACTCGACCATCGCCAGCTTCTGCGAGGTCGGCTTCCCGTCGATGTGCGCGAAGAGCATCATGGCGTGGACCATGACGACCTTCTCCCTGGTCAGATCGATGGCCGCCACCGGCGCCGTCAACGCGTTCATTCCGCGGCTCCCTTCACCGTTTCGTCGCTTCCGCAGGTGGCCGGAAGGTCGAGGAGGAAGACGGTCCCCGCGCCGGGTGTGCTCTCGAAGGTGATGTCGCCCTGCAGCAGGTTCGTGACGATGTTGCGGACGATCGCCAGGCCCAGACCCGTCCCGCCGATCTCCCGGCCGGAGGTGACGAACGCGTCGAACAGCCGCGCCCGCACCGACTCGTCCACGCCGCGCCCGTAGTCGGCGAACCTGATCTGGAACCGGTCCCGCTGGACGTCGCGCTCGACGAAGATGTCGATCCGGCCGCCCTCGTCGGGGCCGTAGGCGTACCGCAGGGCGTTCTGGGTGAGGTTGATAATGACCTGGCTGAGATGTCCGGGATAGCCGTCCCAGACCGGATCGACGTCGGCGGCCATCACGACCGACGCCTCGATCCGGTGCCGTTTCAGCTCCGGGCTCATCGTCTCGATGCAGTCGTCGATCGTCGACTTGATGCTCGCCGAGACCCGCTCGTCGGACAACTGCGACGCCGACAGCTTCCGGAAGCTCTGGATGAGCCGGTGCGCCCGGTCGAGGTTCTTGTTCATCAGCCGGATCGCCTCGTGCATCCCGGTCTCGGCCTCTTCCGGATCACCGAGCCCCGAAGCCAGCTCGGCCGCGAACTCGGCGGCCGCGTCGCCCGCCGTCCGCGCCACCCCCAGCGGGGTGTTCAGCTCATGGGCGACGCCCGTCACGGTCGTCGCGATGCTCTCCAGCCTGTCCTGGTACATCTGGTCCCGCAGCTCCTGCTCCTGGCTGAGCCGGTCACGGAGCCTGATCGTGGAGTAGGCGATGCACCAGTTCTCGATGAACAACTGGGCGTCGGCGGTGAGCTCACGCCGCGCCAGCTCGGTGATCTCCGGCGAGTGCATCGTGAACACGATGCCGCCGAGCACCGGGCCGGCGCCGTACCCGTCGCCCTCCCGCAGCCCCTCCTCCGCCGCCTCGAACAGGATGACGAAATCGTTGGCGTCCAGGCCGACCTGCGGGCCGTGATACTCCTGCATCCGTTTCAGGCCCTGCTCGTGCGCGTGGACCAGCGCGTCGGTCAGCTCCGGACGCCCCGAGATCACCGCGTTCTTCCCCAGCGACAGGTCATAGTTGAACGTCGTCGTGCAGCCGTGCTTGTACTCCATGAACCGCAGCGCGTCGCTCATGAAGACGACCAGGTTGTCGACCTCGCTGACGTACTGGAGGGCCCGCGTGAAACTCTGGAGCTGGCGCCCGTAGGCCAGGAGCGTCGAGATGTCCTGGGAGCTGCGCAGGCAGGCCCGCACCACCGAGAACAGCCGGGACGGCGTCATCTCCAGCTTGTTGAGGTAGTAGTCGATGTCGTAGTCGTTGAGGATCTGCTCCTCGGTCATCAGCCCGGCCTGACCGGTCCGCAACACGATCCTGGTCGAACGACGGCAGATCTCCCTGATCTGGCGGCACAGCTCCAGACCCGAGTCCTGACGCTCCATCACCACATCGACCAGGACCACATGAAAATCCGGGTCCTTCTCCAGCAGCGCGCTGGCCTCGGCCTGGTTGTAGGCGCTGACGCACTCGAACCGCGCGCTACGCCAGGTCTTGCGTTTCAGGACGAGTTTGGTGACCGAATGGATGTCCGCGTCGTCGTCCACGATGAGGATCCGCCACGGCGAATCCTGCCCGCCCGGATTCATCGCGGCCACCCGCCGTCGTCGGCCGCCAACGCCGTCCAGTCGGTGGGGCCGCCGAGCTCCTGGACGCTCTCATGAAGAGTCTCCAGGTCGACGCGCCGCCGCTCCAGCGAGGTGATCTCCTCGTAGGCCTTCACGGCCGTGCGCACCGCGGTCCGCAGACGGGAGGCCGTCAGCTCGTCCTTGGCGAGGTAGCCGTCGATGTCGTAGTCCTGCACGACCCGCTCCTCCGGCGCGAGACCCGGCTGACCGGTCCGCAGCAGCACCCGCACGTGCGGGCGGTGCAGCTCGGTGCGGATCTTCCGGCAGGCGTCCAGGCCGGCGTGGTCGTTCTCCATGACGACGTCCAGCAGGATGACCGCGAGGTCCTCGTGGTCGGCGACCATCGCCAGCGCCTCGGCGCCGTTGTTGGCGTGCAGCAGTTCGGCCTTGCGGTCCCCGAACCGCAGGCCCTTCAGCACCAGGTCGGTGACCTGGTGGACGTCCTGGTCGTCGTCGACGACCAGGATCCGCACCGTGTCCTTCGCGGTGCCGGTCACCGGGTCTTCTCCGCCATCAGCAGGACCTGCGGGTGGGTGACCACGAACCTGTGCTGGTGGGTGTCCCAGTCGGCCTCGAAGTCCTTGACCATGGTGTCGACGTCGTCCTGGGAGACGAGTGCGGGATCGGTCTCCTGGAACATGCTCAGCGCGAGCCGGTAAAAGTCCAGGAAACCATTTCCCAATTCGATGTTGGTCCGCAGGGAGATGTCGAACTCGCGCACCTCGAAACCGGCTTCGGCGACCATTCCGGGGAGCTTGCAGCCGATCGAATGGTCGCTTCCTCCCGTTTCCAGGACGGAGCGCCAGGAATCCCGCAGAATGGTGTGCGCCCGCCACGCGGGCTGGCACGTGCTGTAATTGATGTCCTCTTCGACGATGAAGACCCTGCCGCCGATCGGGAGGAGGTCGTAGACCTCCCGGAGCACGCGCAGCGGGTCGGAGATGTGCTGCAGCGTGTAGCGCAGGAAGCAGTCGGAGAACTCCTGGCGGGCCGGCTCGGGCAGCTCCTGGTCACCGAACCGGCAGACGTCCACCCGGTAGTTGGGGACCGTGTCCTGGTAGCGGCGGGCCAGGTAGGGGTTGGCCTCCACCCCGAAGAACCGCGCGTCGGCGAAGCTCTGCGCCAGGTACCTGCCGTGGTCGCCGTTCCCGCTGCCGACCTCCAGGACCTTGGTGCCCGGACGCGCGAAGCCCTGGCGCTCCAGCCACGCGTTCTCCCGCGGGCCGAACAGGCGGGTCTGGATGTCCAGGACCGCGTCCCATTTCGCCAGGAGGCTCTCCTCCTTGATCCCGTTCATGATCCCGATCGTCATCCAGGGGTTGTCCACCCCGGTCGCGATCTCCTCCGAGATCAGGTCGGGACCGAATTCCAGCCCACCCCAGGCATCGTTTTCGCTCACTTTTACCTCTCCCCACGGGTGTCCTTGTTCGAATGCCTCATGCATTCGCAACAGAAAGGCGGGTCCAGCGCACTGCGCAGCCGGCCCGCACAGGTCAAGTATTCGTTTTCCGGCGGCCCCTGGACGTCAGGGGACACCCCCAAAGAGAACCCCAATGTTATGTTTCCGTCTCTGAGAAGTTCTCAAAATGAGATCCCCGATGGATAAAGGGGTCAGCAGGGGCTCGCTTCTCCGGTGAGCTGCGACTTGGCGCGCCAGAAAAAGCAGCGGTAGAGGTCGTGGATCTTCCACGAGCCGAGGGCGCCGACCCGCTTCAACTGCAGGATCACCTCGTCGTCCTGGCGGAGCGAACCCCAGGTGAGGTTGGCGCTGCCCGTCCAGGTGAACTTGCCGGTCCGCGCGCCGATCCGGCCGGCGAGGAGGATGTACTTGCTGTGCATCGGGTTGGCGCTCCCGGCCGCGTCGAAGGCGTGCACCGGCACCCTCCTGGCCTTCAATCCGCCGAGCGCGGCGACCTGGGCGGGGTCCCGGTGGTCGACGGTGACCAGCAGGTCGACCGAGCAGCCTTTCGCGACGAGGCGGCCCAGCGCGTCGATCAGCCAGGGCCGCTTGTCGTTGAACGCCCCCATCGCGATCTTGATCGCGGTCTTGCCGCGGCGGCCCTTCCACGTGAAGTCGCAGCGCACCCTGTCGAGCATCCCCAGCACGGGATCGCCGGTGGCCTTGGGGAAGAACTGGACGGCCGCCGTACCGTCGCGGGTGCTCTTGTGTTTGGCCCAGTAGTCGGGATCCGGCTTCTGGTTCCACAGATCCCTGAAGTAGGCCGCGTAGGCGGAGTAGACGCGGCCCGCGCCGGCCAGGACGACCGCGTCGTTCCAGTCGGTGGTGTAACCGCCCGTCGCGTTCAGGTTCTGCGACGACTGGAACAGCACGTTCCTCGCACCGCGCGTCCGGCTGAACAGGATGAACTTGGTGTGGTTCAGCTTCGCGCCGATGCACGCCCGGCCCTTCGGGCAGGTCCGCACCCGGCCGGCGCCCAACGCCCGCAGCAGCAGCTCCGCTCCCGTCGGCCGCAGACCGGTCAAGGTGCGGTCCATGGTGCTGCTGTCGCCCACGAACCTGACGTCCACACCCCGCCTGCCGGCGGCGATCAGAGCGTCGGACACCGCGTAGGCGTTGGTGAACCGGTAGTAGCTCAACTTGATCGACGCGCCGCGAGGCGTCCCCTCGATCAGCGCGACGATCTCCTTCTCGATCCGCTTGGCGCCCTGCGGCGTCCGCGGATCGTTGAACACCAGATGCGACCGCAGCACGGCGGCCGCCGACACCGGCCCCGTGAGCACCGTCAGCGCGACGGCCACCGCCAGCGCCGCGTACGCCCTCCGACCCGCCATGATCCGCCCTCCCACAGAAGTCGCGCTCCGACGGAGATCCGCCAGAACCGCCTATTCGGAACCATAGGAGGATTCACCTAGACGAATTGTGCGATAAAAGCCGAATAGAGCAGTGAAACGGCCAACTGGAGTGGCGGTTGCTCAACGGCCCGGGCGACGGCGCTCAGGGTGGCCCAGCGGCGGCTAGGTCTCCGCGTCCGCCGCAGGCGTGACCTGGACGGCCTCCATGGGGCAGCAGTCGGCCACGTCGAGAGCGAGCTCGACATCCCGCGCGTCCTCCAGCGACGGGACCCGCACCCGGGCGCGGCCGTCGGGTCCCGGCTGGAACAGCCGCGCGGACGTCGACCAGCACAGTCCGCTGCCGTTACAGCGCCGGCCGTCGATCGACAGGCGGTGGGCCATGTCCGTCCCCCTCACGCCAGGACCACGGGGAGCTCCCGCAGCCCCCGGATGAAGAAGCTCTCCTGCCACCGCAGGTCCGCGCGGTCCACCGCGAGCCGTGCCTCGGGGAACGCCTTGACGAACTCCGGGAGCGCGACGCTCGCCTCCAGCCGCGCCAGGGCGGCGCCGATGCAGTTGTGGAGTCCGTGGCCCAGACTCACGTGCTTGGTGTCGGCGCGGCGCAGGTCGAGCGTGGTGGGGGAGGAGAAGCGGGCCGGGTCGCGATTGGCCGACATCACCAGCGGCGTGACCGCGGCACCGGCCGGGATCTCCACGCCGCCGAGGACCACGTCGGTCGTCGTGTAACGCCAGCTCGCCGCCGACAGCGGACCCTCGTAGCGGAACAGCTCCTCGACCGCCTGCGGGGACGGGCCCGGCTCGGCCGCCAGCAGATCCCGCTGCTCCCGATGCTCGATCAGCGCCAGCACCGCGTTGGCCAGCAGGTTCTGCGTGGTCGTGTAGGCGGCGACCACGAACATGGCGACCATGGCCACCAGTTCGTCGGCGCTCAGCCGGTCACCGCTGTCCCGCGCCTCGATCAGATCGGTCACCAGATCCTCGCCCGGCTCCCTGCTCTTGACCTCGATCAGCGTCTGGGCGTAGTCGACCAGCGCGGTCAGCGACGCGGGCGTGGTGACCGGGTCGCCGTTCGTGGCGTTGTCCACATGATGGGAGACGAACGCCCGCTCGTCGGCGCTGATGATGCCCAGCAGCTGTCCGACGACGCTCCCCGGGATCTCCTGCGCGTAGTCGGCGACGAACTCGATCTCCCGACGGCCCTTGAAGCCCTCGATCAGCCCGCCGACGACCTCCTCCACCACCGCACGCCACGCCTCGACCTTGCGTGGCGTGAACGCGGGCATGGCGAGTTTGCGCAGCCGCGTGTGATCCGGCGGATCGACCAACCCCATGTTGCGGCCGATCGGCGCGAAACTCAGACCCGAGGCGGTGAACTCCGCACTGGCGTGGACGGCGTCATTGCTGAACGTGCGAGCTTCACTGAACACCCGGTGGACGTCCGCGTAACGCGACACCAGCCACACCGGGGTCCCCAGCCCCTCGTAGACGTACACCGGGGCGTTCTCCCGCAGCCACTCCCACACCGGATAGGGATTCTGAAAATACGCAGGGGTACACAGCTCGGGCGACGGTCCCGGCATCGGCTCAACTCCAGAAGATCGACGGATCTCCCGCCGATTCTCGTGACCCCCGCCCCACCCCGCCTCAGGGCCCGCCCGCACCCCTGCCCCTGACCTTTGCTCTGCGCGTCGGTCAGAAGGGGGCGGGGAGCAGGAGTTCGACGTTGCGGTCCTCGGGTTTGCCGGACGCGGAGGGGTTGAACTGCCAGTCGTTGGCCGACAGCTCGCGGGACAGCGACGCCAGACGGGCCGGGTCGGCGCCGCCGCCGGGGGAGGCGGGGGCCGCGCTGTCCAGCACGGTCGCGAAGACCGACAGGGTGCCGTCGCGATTGTCGGCGATCTCCAGGAGGCGGCTCTGCTGCGGCCAGTCGATGTGCGCGGCGGTGCTGACCTCCCAGAAACCGCCGGCCGGGCCGGAACGCCGCCGGTGCGCGACGATCTCGTTGACGTGGGTGTGGCCGTTCACCAGCAGGACGACGTTGGGGAAGCGCAGCAGGAGCTTCTCCAGCTCGTCGCCGAAGACCCGGCCGCCGCCCAGCGGATTGGCCATCGTGTCGAGCGTGTGGTGCCCGAACACCACGACCAGACGGTCGCGCACCGCGTGCCGGACCGGCTGGCCCGCCGCGTCCAGATAGCGGCTGGACACGGCGGCCAGCTCGCGTTCGAGCCACCCGAACTGAGCGCGGTCCAAAGATCCGTCGGCGTAGCCCGCCGGGTTGCAGGTGTCGAGCACCAGACCGCGGACCGGCCCCCGGTCGAACCGGTAGTAGGCGGTCCCGTCCCGGTGGTTGGCCGCGGTGAACCCGTGGTCGAGGCCGTGCGCGCGCACCAGCTCGGCACGCGAGACCAGGCGGCGCGACCGGTCAGGCGTCACCTCGCGGAACAGCCCCGACCGGCTGTCGACCATCCGCTGGACGGCCGCCCGGTCACCGCGCCGCAGCACATCGGCCAGTTCGAGCCGCTGCGCCTGCGACACCGGCGCGACGATCTTCACCCCGCCGACCGCCAGCTCCTTGAACAGCGGCAGAAGCGGCACATTGCCCTGGACGAGCGCGTCGTGGTTGCCGTAGACGGCGAACCACGGCGTCTTCAGACCGGTGGCCTGGAACGGACGGCGGGCCGCGGCCAGCAGCCCCGGAACCTTGGGGAAGCCGTACCGGGACGTGGGCAGGTCCGCGACGCCCCGCTCGGGATGCCAGTAGCGTTCGTCAGGCCACCCCATGACGCCCTCGTACCGGTGGAAGTCCCCCGAATCGGGGCGGACCTTCCGGCCGTCCAGCACCTCGATCGTCCAGCGGACCTCGTTGTACTGGGCGTTGTCGGCCGCGTCACCGGTGTTGACCGTGAACGCCAGCGGAGCGCCCGTCACCGGGCCGCGCCCGACCCGGTTGACCGCCCGCACCATCGCCTCGGCGACCTGCGTCGTGAGCAGCTCGTGCGCGCGGTAGGCGCTGCCGAGGGGCAGCGACGACAGGATGCCGCCCGGATCGCTCACCCGGTCGAGGTACTCCACCCGGGCGGGCGACTGGGCGTCGACGATGTGCACGTCGGTCAGATGGGCGAACGCGACGA
>NZ_BAAGZI010000200.1:0-10298 GCF_054778695.1 Actinocorallia lasiicapitis | reverse complement strand
CCGGCAGCCGGCCCGCCACAGGCCCGAGCGACAGCCGCTCCAGCAGCGGGGACGCCGCCAGCCTGGCCGCCACCCGGTTCCCGTACGACGGGTTCCCGCCGCGCGTGTCGTACAGCGCCGCCAGCTCGGCCACCTCGGCCTCGACGCGCGGAGCCAGTTCGGCGACGGTCGTCTCCCCGACGGGAACGTCCCCGTGACCGAGCGCCAGCAGCCGCCGCAGCAGCACCGCCACCCCGCTCAGGAACCCGATCCGCTGCCCTGTGTCGACGCTCCGCTCGTCCAGCCAGGCCGCGTGGTCGGCGAGGATCTCCAGCCCGCGCGCCTCGTTCCCGGTGAGCGCGCAGAACTCCAGATGGAACCCGACCGAGGGACGCAGGCCCGGCCGGTGCCGTACCAGCGGGTAGCCGCGCAGGAACGCCGACCGCGCCTCCTCGATCCGCCCGGTCCGCAGTAGCGGCAGCAGTGCCTTGGCCAGCACGCGGTGGGGTTCCTCGGCGCAGCGGCGTTCTCCGGACAGCACCGGTTCCCAGTGTCGTAGCGCGCCTTCGTCGTCGCCGAACGCGTCGAGCAGCGAACCCCAGCCGTTCCGTTCGCAGGCGTCGCAGTCGGCCATGGTGTCGCGTTCGGCGGCGATCGACGCCTCCTGGTGCGCTTCGGCCGCCGTCCGGTCGTCGCGATAGCGCGCGATCAGGGCGTGGAACGCGAGGACGGGCCGCTGGCTGTATCCGCGCTGCCCGTACCGCGACGTCAGCTCGGTCAGCCATTTCTCGGCGGTCGTCAGCGGTACGGCCGGGTTGCTGAGCAGCGCGTTCGTCATCCACTTCAGGTACCAGTGGATGTCGTGGGCGTGCCCGTCGAGCTCGCCGGGGAACTCGTCGTAGATCCGCAGGATCCGGCCGAACGCCACGGGCATCCGGTCGCGTTCGCCGCCGTACTCGTAGGAGGTGACGAGCGCCAGCAGGATCTCGGTCTCGAGCGACCGGTCGGTTCCGGCGCGTGCGGCTTCGGCGAGGGTCTCGAGCCGTTCGGCTTTGCCGCGTCCGTTGGGCAGGTGCCGGGCGTCGTGCAGGGCTGCGCGGAGTTCCTCGGTGGTCATCGGGGGTCCTCCAGCGATCGCGACGCCCACGTCAGCAGGTCGTCGAAGGTTCGGTTGAGCAGCGCGGTGTCGACCTGCCGGAGCGGCCGGTGCGTCATCAGCAGCGCCTGCCCGTAGAGCGCCTCGACGGCCGTCGCCAGCAGCGACGCGTCGCCGAGGGAGGCCAGTCTGCGGACGACGGGGCTGCGGTGGTTGAGCACGAGTTGCGCTCGGGGAGCGGATTTCTGCAGCGCGCCCAGCAGTTCCGACCAGAGGTCGTCGGATTCGGCTTCCAGTTCGGCGCGGTGGCGTTCGCTGCGTGCTTCGCGCGAGTCCAGGTGCAGTGCGGACACCGTCACCGGGTCGAACGAGCGTAGGACGACGTCGCAGGAGAGCGGGTCGAGGGTGGCTCGGGCGGCCGCGAGGAAACCGGCCATGGCGAGTTCGTCGGTGGCGTCGACGGGGTCGAGCGCGTCGGTGACGGTCGCCGGGTCGAGTTCGGCGGTGCGCACGCCGTCCAGGATCTGGGGGAGCGCGGCGACGAGTTCGGCGTCGTAGGTGTAGCCGCCGTTCACGACGCCGATGCCTTGCGCGGCGGCGATCGGCGCGATCTGCCGGAACTCTTCGACGGTCCTGGTGACCCGGATGACGGGGTGCCGGCGCGCGAATTCCGACAGCGGAACCGCTCCGTCGGTCGTTTCGAACGGCAGATGCGGCAGCATGATCCGGAACAGTTCGGGGTCATGCCGGGCCAGCGACTTCACCCCAAGACTGTGCACGGACAGGAACCGCGCGAGCTGTCCCGGGTCGCGCGCCGCGAGCCCGGTCAACCAGTCCCTGACCTGCGCCCCGAGCGCTTCCCGGACGGCGGCGAGCGTCTCGTCTTCGTAGAGGCTTTCCCGTGACGCGGTGGGCCGCAGCGTGTCGGTGTCGATCACGCACCGCGCGAAGAACGCCCAGTCAGGCAGCAGCCCGGCGACGGAGTCCCCGAGCAGCATCCCCTTGAGATAGATCCGATGCCGCCCCCCTTCGGCCGCGCTGGCGGCCCCCGGCAGGATGTACGCGACCCCCCGAATCCCCGCAAGCGGCACATCCAGTTCGACCGCGTCGAGCGGCATGAACCCAAGCGCCGACCGCCCATACTCCAGCAACGCGATCCGCCGCTCGGTAGGCGAAGCATGGCTCCGATCCCAAACAGCAGGACTGGAACTCGTCCGCACATCCCCTTCGGCCCCAGAGACGATCACAGGATAAGGCAGCAGCTCCCCGTACTCCCGCGCCAGCCCGACCACGACGTCCTGCCGAAACCACTGCCCGGCATCAGCCCGAGCGGTCAACTCAACGGTAGTCCCAACCCCTTGCTCCGAGGAGGAAAGCACCCGAACGGTATAGGTCCCATCCGACGCCGCCTTCCACTCAACAGCAGGCGCCCCCACGGTCGCAGCCCTGGTCACCACCCGAATCGTCGAAGCCACGGTGAAGCAAGCAAGCAGCCCAATCCCGAACTGCCCAAGAAACTCCCGCCGAGCCCCCTCGATCTCATCTCTCTTGGACGACCGGCCGATCGTGGCCAGAAACCGATGCACGTCCTCCTGACTCAACCCGATCCCCGGATCACTGATCGAGAGCCCCCCACCCCCCACCGTGATCCGAATCTCCCGAGCCCCCTCACCTTCCAGGCCCCCCCGAGCAGTAACCGCGTCCACCGCGTTCTGCAACAGCTCCCGCACATAAACCCGAGGCGACGAGTACAAGTGATGCGAAAGCAGATCCACAAGCCCCCGAAGATCCACCTGAAACGAATGCCCCGAACCCACCCCAACACCCTCATCCATGCGCCGCATAGTACCGACGCCAAAAGAGATGTCCACAAGCCCCAGGACCCCACAAACACCAACCACCACGAAGCGCACAAACAGCAACCACCGCAGCCAGGGGGGTGTCGGGGGCGCAGCCCCTGACCGGGGGACGTCAGGGGGCAGAGCCCCTTACGAAACTGGGGGTTCCGGGGGTTATCCCCCGGGAAGGCACGGAGCCGAAGCACGGGAAGCACCCCCCAAAGGGGGTGCGAACAGGCAAGGTCGATCGGCGGTGGACGATACTGGGATTGAACCAGTGACCTCTTCCGTGTCAGGGAAGCGCTCTCCCGCTGAGCTAATCGTCCGGGCACCCTGTGTTGCTTGTGGGGTGTTGAGGTGGAGACGGGATTTGAACCCGTGTACACGGCTTTGCAGGCCGTTGCCTCGCCTCTCGGCCACTCCACCGTGAGACATTGTGGGATGTCTCTCCGAGCGGAAGACGGGATTCGAACCCGCGACCCTCACCTTGGCAAGGTGATGCTCTACCACTGAGCCACTTCCGCGCGTCGTTCCGAGGGTTTTTGTGGCCCTCGGTGACGTCGTTAACCTTACAGGAACTCGGGAGTCAATGCGTACTTGGTGTTGTGGCGGGGTGGGTGTTCGGGGTGCGTTTGGTGCCGGGCGGGCCGGCGAACGCCTGGATGATCGTCAGCCATTGGTCGGCTTCTTCGCCGGTGGCGGTGAGGGTGGTGTCGTCGCGGTGGCGGCGTTGGACGGCGAGGAGGCAGAAGTCGAGGGCGGGCCCGGTGATGCGGTGGGCGGCGGTGCTGGGGCCCCAGGTCCATTGGTCGCCGGTGGGGGAGGTGAGCCCCACGAAGATCGGGACGGTGGGTGCGGTGAGTCCGTTGACGAGGTAGGCGTAGTCGCGGGCGCGGACGGCGATGTGGGCGACGTGCCGGAGCCGGTCGGTGGGGGTGCGGGTGATGCCGAGGGTGTCGGCGATGTCCTGGCCGTGGGCCCAGGTTTCCATGAGCCGGGCGGTGGCCATGGAGGGGGCGGCCATGGGCGGTCCGAACCAGGGCACGCGGTTGCCGGGTTCGATTTTGCGGAGGGCGGCGACGACTTCTTCGCGGGAGCGCCGCCAGGCGGTGAGGGGGCCTTCGGGGTAGCCGGCGGGGTCGGCTCCGGCGTCGACGAGGCCGAGCGGGTCGGTGATCTCGGCGAGCATCTGGTGGAAGCCGTCGGGGTCGGTGGCGGCGAGGGCGGCTTGCTGGTCGGTCCAGGCGAGGTGGGCGATCTGGTGGGCGATCGTCCAGCCGGGTGCGGGGGTGGCTTGTGCCCATTGGGCTTCGGTGAGTGCGGTGACGAGGGCGTCGACGTCTGCGCATTCGTCGAGGAGGTCGTCGTAGATGTTCGCGGTCACGTGGCTGCTCTCTCCAGTCCTTGGCGGACCCAGCGGCCGAAGTCGGTGATCGCGGCGCGGGATTCCGGTAGTAGGGGGCCGAACATCTGGAACACGTGGAGTTGGTCGTCCCAGAGTTGGAGTGTGCAGGGGACTCCGGCGGCGGCGAGGCGCTCGGCCATGGTCTCGGAGTCGCAGGCGAGCAGTTCGGTGGAGCCGGCGCTGAGGTAGCAGGGCGGCAGTCCGCGCAGGTCGGCGTAGATGGGGGAGACGGCGGGGTCCTTGGCGTCGAGGTCGGCGAGGATCTCTTTGACGAAGGTCTCCAGGAGCGGCCCCGGGTTGGTGGGGTCGAGGCGGTGGTTGGCGTGGGCGAGTTTCGCGGCGAGGTCCATGTCGAGCATGGGGGAGAGGGCGACGAGCGCGGCGGGCAGCGGTAGTCCGCTGTCGCGGGCGAGCAGGGCGGTCGCGAAGGTCATGTAGCCGCCGGCGGAGTCTCCCGCGAAGACGATGTCGGAGGCGGCGACGCCGTTGTCGAGGAGGTGCCGGTAGGCGGTGAGGCAGTCGAGGACTTCGTCGAGCAGGGTGACCTGGGGGATCATCCGGTAGTCGACGGAGAAGGCGGGGATTCCGGCGGCGGCGGACAGCCGCGCGATCATCCGGCGGTGGGTGTTGAGTCCGCAGGAGATCCAGGCGCCGCCGTGGAAGTAGAGGATGACCTTGTCGCGGGAGCGTCCGACGCCTGGTCCGTGCACCCATTCGGCGCGGAATCCGTCGAGTGGCACGGAGGTGACGTGGGTGCCGCGCGGCGGTCCGAACCGGGCGGCCATCCGGTCGAAGGAGGCGGCCCGGTCGAAGTCGATGGGTCCGCGTGAGGCGCGTTCGATGGCGGGCCGCAGCATCGCACGGACGCCGACGGACAGCGCTTTCGCGCGCCAGCTCGCTCTGGCCCGGCGTTCGATGGTCAGCGTGACGGGGTGCATACGGTCCTCCTCGGGGGCGATGCTCGCACGGGCCGCGACCACTGCCTACCCACTTGTGAGGTAATTCACTACTTACTCAGCCGCCGAGAAGGCGTCCCCACGGGCGGCGTCCGGGGTCGACGGCCTGCTCGGCGAGGAGCCCGTCCAGCAGTCCCTCGACGGCCTTGCGGGTGGTGTCCCGCACCTCCGACAGCGCCAGGACGTCGTCCGAGCGGCCGTCGTAGGGGTCCGTCTCGATCGGCTCGCCGAACGCGAAGTACAGCCGTTCGGGCCGCGGATCGATGCCGAGCACCGCGGGAACGAGGTCGCGCCGTCCCCGGAACACCTTCCGGGACACGAACCGCAGCGGCGCCTGCATCACGCTCGCCGGATCGACGAGCAGTGGGAACTGGTCCTCGACGCCCACCGCGCCGAACGGGATGATCGGGCAGCCGGCCTCGATCGCCATCCGGGCGAAGCCCGTCCGGTCGTCCCAGAGCAGCTGGTACTTCTCGCCGCGCCGCTTGGCGACCTCGCGAGCCCCGCCGGGGAACACCAGGACGGTCTCGCCCGCGGCGAGGATCGCGCGGCAGTTCTCGCGGGTGCCGTCGACGCATCCGCCGAGGTGGAGCAGTTCCCGCCAGCCCGGCATCACGAAGTGCACGTGATCGGCGAGTGACCGGATCCAGACGCCGGTCTGCCGTCTGATCTCCGACATCATCACCGGGACGTCCAGAAGCGGCATCGTGGTGTGATTGCCGACGAGCAGGGCGGGCCCTCGGGTGGGTAGGTTCTCCACTCCGTGGAAGACCGGCGAGGTCAGCGCCCTGACGGGGGCGAGGGCGGCTTCGAAGGCCGCGAACAGCGGCCGGGGCGGTGGGGTCCATGCGGTGGGGGAGCGCATGGCACCGAACCATAGAGTGGTGAGTTGACAGGTTGTCAAATAGCAGTATGTGTGGTTGATCACGAAAACCGGCAACGTTGACTGTAAACACTGAGTACGGCCACGATGATGGGGTGATGGGCGACGTGATCGGATTCGGCGGAAGGCTGGCGCGCGGACTCAGCGCGACGGCGCAGAACGCGCTGGAGGTCGCCAGGTTCGGCGGCCTGCGGACCGGCGAGGAGGCCAGCCCCTACCAGGTGGTCGCCGAGCAGCCCGTCTACCGATTGCGCCGGTACTACGCCGACACCCTCGATGACCGTCCGGTCATGCTGTTGATCCCGCCGCTGATGCTGACGGCCGAGATCTACGACATCGCGCCGACCGCGAGCGCCGTCGGCGTCCTGCACGACCTGGGCGTCGACCCCTGGGTGGTCGACTTCGGCCACCCCGAGAAGGAGCCGGGCGGCCTCGAACGCACCATCACCGACCACGTCCTGGCGATCAGCGACGCCATCGACAGGATCCGCGAGGTCACCGGCCGGAACGTCCACCTGGCCGGCTACTCCCAGGGCGGCATGTTCGCCTACCAGGCCGCCGCCTACCGCCGCAGCGAGGGCATCGAATCGGTCGTGACGTTCGGCAGCCCCGCCGACCTGGATGCCGCCAACCCGTTCGGGGTGCCCGACTGGATCCCCAAGGAGCCCCTGGTCGAGCTGGCCGAACGGATCCCCGACTTCTCGGTGCCCGGCTGGGTGACGAGGCTCGGCTTCCAGGTGCTCAGCCCCACCAAGTCGGTCCGCAACCGGCTGGAGTTCCTGCTCCAGCTACACGACCGCGAGGTCCTCGCCCCGCGCGAGCGGCAGCGCCGCTTCATGGCGGACGAGGGCTGGGTGGCGTGGCCGGGTCCGGCCCTGGCCGAGTTCCTGCGCCAGTTCGTCGGCCACAACCGGATGCTGAAGGGCGGTTTCGTGATCGGCGACCGCCTGGTCACGCTGGCCGACATCACCGCCCCGATCCTCACCTTCGTCGGCGAGGTCGACGAGATCGCGCCGTCCGCGATGGTCCGCGGCATCACCCGGGCCGCGCCCCGCGCCGAGGTGTCGGAGGTGACGATCCGCACCGGCCACTTCGGGCTGGTCGCCGGCTCGCACGCCGCCGGAAGGACCTGGCCGATCGTCGCGGGCTGGGTGCACTGGCGTGAGGGACAGGGCATGGTCCCCCAGGAGGTCGGGCCCGTCCGCGAGGAGAGTTCGAGCCGGGGCAGGACCGCCTACGGGATGGACCTGGCCGTCCAGGTGGGGGTGGGCGCGGTCCGGTCGGTGACCGACGCGGCGACCTCGGCCGTCAAGGGCGCGCTCCACCTCGGCCAGGAGGCGGTGGCGCTGCTGCCGCGCCTGGCCCAGCTCGAGCGGATCGAGCACGACACCCGGATGTCGCTCGCCCTCCTCCTGGACGAGCAGGCCCGCCGCGCCCCGCACGACGTGCTGTTCCTGTTCGAGGACAGGGCCCACACCCAGGTCGCCGCGAAACGCCGGATCGACAGCGTGGTCCGCGGGCTGATCTCGATCGGGATCCGGCAGGGCGAGCACGTGGGCGTGCTGATGGGCACCCGGCCCAGCGCCCTGGCGACGGTCGCGGCGCTGAGCAGGCTCGGCGCGGTCGCCGTCATGCTGCGGCCGCACGGCGATCTGGGCCGTGAGCTGGAGCTCGGCCAGGTCAAGCGGGTCATCGCCGACCCCGAACTCGCACATCTCATGGCCACGCGCGCCGAGGGCCGCGAGGTGTTCCTGCTCGGTTCCGGCGCCGTCCGCGACGCGAGCCTGCCCGACATGGAGCGGATCGACCCCTCGGAGGTCGAGCTGCCCGGCTGGTACGAGCCGAACCCCGGACGCGCGGGCGATCTGGCGTTCATCCTGTTCACCGGCGACGGCAAGAACACCAAGGTCAGCCGGATCACCAACCGGCGGTGGGCGCTGTCGGCGTTCGGCACGGCCTCGGCGGCCGCCCTTTCCCCGGCGGACACCGTCTACAGCCTGACCCCGCTGCACCACCCGTCGGCGATCCTGATGACGATGGGCGGCGCGGTGGCGAGCGGCGCGCGGATCGCGCTGGCCAGCGCCTACGATCCGGCCACGTTCTGGGACGAGGCCCGCCGCTACGGCGTGACCGTCGCCTCCTACACCTGGACCCTGCTGCACGGGCTGGCCGAGGCCCCGCCGCACCCCGGCGAGCGGCACCATTCGGTGCGGCTGTTCATCGGCTCGGGGATGCCGCGTGGGCTGTGGCGGCGGCTGGAGCACCGGTTCGCGCCGGCCCGCGTCCTGGAGTTCTACGCCTCCACCTCCGGTGAGGTGGTGCTGGTGAACGTCACCGGGAAGAAGCCGGGCGCGCTCGGCCGTCCGCTGCCCGGGTCGGCGCGGGTCAGGATCGCGGCCTACGATCTGCGCAAGGGGATGCTGGTGCCGGGTTCGGACGGGTTCGCGGTGCGCTGCGGTCCCGGCGAGACCGGGGTGCTGCTGGCGCGCGGCACGTTCGCGTCCGATCCGCTGCGCGGGGTGTTCGCGCCCGGTGACTCGTGGGTGGCGAGCGGCGACCTGTTCCAGCGGGACGCCGACGGCGACTACTGGATGGTCGGCCGGACGAGCGAACTGGTCCGCACACCGCGCGGGCCGGTCCCGACGGGCCTGATCCGCGACCGGATCGGCGACGTGCCCGGCGTGGACCTGGCCGTCGCCTACGGCATTCCGTCGGGCCGGTTCGAGCTGCTGGCCGCGGCCGTCACGCTGCGCGCGCCCGTGTCAGCCGCCGACTTCACCGCGGCGTTCCCCGACGAGGGCCCCGCCCTCATCAGGGTCGTCGAGGAGATCCCGGCCAACGACTACGCGCGGCTGCTCGTCGGCGAGCTGCGCGAGCAGGGGGTCCCGGAGGAGGGCACCGCGTACTTCCGCGACGAGGACGGCTCCTACCAGCCGCTCACCGACGTGGCGCGCAAACGCCTCACCACGGGCTGACGGCTCACTCCAGCCGGTCGAGCGCGGCGGGCCGCAGCAGCAGCCCGCCCGCCGTGAACTCCAGGTCGTCGCCGAGCCGTTCCCGCAGGATCCGGCCGGCGAGCGACGGGTTGATCCGCGCCCACCCGGCCAGGGTCGCCCTGCTCAGCGGGACGGACACCCGGACCCTGCCGTCCAGGAGCAGTTCGCCGTGCCGGTCGGCGAGCCGCGACAGCAGCACCTTCAGCCGTTGCGTGCCCGACTGGCACATCCGCAGCGCGTGCTCGTCCCAGAACTTCTCGACGGTCGACTCCAGGACCGCCCGGGTGATCTCGGGACGGGTCCGCATCAGCGCGTCGAACCGTTCGGGGGCGATCGTCGTGGCCTGCACCTCGGTCAGCGCGGTGATCCAGCACCATTGGACGCGCGGATCGAACAGTTCGAGCTCGCCCAGCACATAGGTCGGGCCGAGCAGATCGAGGATGCGTTCCTGGCCGTCCTGGACGGCCCACACCTTCACCCAGCCGGCCTCGATCACCCGGACGGCGTCCAGCCGGGTGCCCTGGCGCATCAGATGCTGGCCGCGCCGCCACCGGACGCAGGTTCCGGCGATCCGGACCTCCTTCTGCAGGTCGGGAGCCAAGAGCGAGAGGAACACGTCAACCTCCGGACGGGGCGGGCCGCGCCAGCCAGTGGCGCAGCTCCTCGGCGAGACGGCGGCAGCGTCCGGCCTCCTCGGGACGGCCGAGCCGGACCAGTGAGGCGGCCCGGTCGTCGAGGAGGGGGATGCGGCCGCCCTGGTCGTCGACGTTGACGAGGATGTGGTCGGCGCGGGTGAGCAGGTCGAGGGCGCGTTCGTCGTCGCCGAGCTGCTGCCGGACCCGGCCGAGCACCTTGAGCGAGGCGGACTCGGTCTGGCCGTCGCCCAGGTCGCGGGCGCGGTTCAAGGACTCGGCGGCCTGGGCGGCGGCGTCGTCCAGCCGGCCGAGCTTGAGCAGGATCGAGGCGCGCACCCGGCACGCCTCCGCGAGGTGGAACTGCGCGGCGCCGGAGCGGAGCAGCGGCAGCGCCTCGTCGATGGCGTCGAGCACCTCGGGGGCGCGGCCGCGGTTCTGCGGGAAGTTCCCGGGGCAGTGCGCGAGGTGGAGGGGGACGTGGGCGCGGCGGGCCACGTCCAGGCACTCCTG
>NZ_BAAGZI010000199.1:0-10317 GCF_054778695.1 Actinocorallia lasiicapitis | reverse complement strand
CGCGGGCGCGAGGCCGAGGATGCCGCGCAGCCGGGCGGTCAGCGGGAGGGAGCCGGGCGCGGGCGTGACGCTCAGCAGGGTGAGCAGCAGTTCCTTGGCGTCGGGGCGGTCCTCGGGGTCGGCGACGAGGCAGCGCGCCGCGAGGGTGCGGAGCCGCCCTTCGAGACGTCCGAGATCGGGCGGGTTCGTCAGGATCCTGGTGATGACGGCGGAGATCGAGTCGGAGCCGAACGGCGGGTGCCCCGACGCCGCGTAGACCAGGGTCGCCGCCCACGCCCAGACGTCGACCGCGGTGGTCAGTTCGACGGCCTTGAGCTGCTCGGGAGCCATGAAGGTCGGGGTTCCGACCGCCCCCGACGTCGCGGTCGCGGCCGGGTCGAGCAGCCGGGCGATGCCGAAGTCGACGACGCGCGGGCCGTCCGCGCCGATCATCACATTGCTGGGCTTGAAGTCGCGGTGCACGATCCCGGCCTTGTGGATGGCCAGGAGCGCGGTGACCGTCCCGATGGCGAGCCGGTCCAGTTCGCCGCCGGTCAGCGGCCCGCCCGACTGGACGCGCTGCTTGAGGGAGCGGCCCTCGATGAACTCGCTGACGATGTAGGGGATCTCGCCGTCGACGTCGGCCTCGATGATCCGCGCGGTGCAGAACGGATCGACCTGGCGGGCGGCGCGCAGTTCCCGCGCGAACGCCCGGCGGGCCCGCTGGTTGCCGGAGAACCGGGTGTGCAGCACCTTCACCGCGACCCGTTCCCCGTGCGGCGAGACCCCCTCGTAGACGACGCCCTGCCCGCCCTCGCCCAGCCGCCCGATCAGCTCGTAGCCGCCGACGGCACGAGGATCCCCCATCCCCAAAATCCCCATTCAGCAGGAAATACCGGGGTGAACGGGATTCGTCAATCCGTTCTTCAGGACAGCGTCTCGCCCGGCACGACCAGGCCCGATTCGTAGGCGAGCATGACGGCCTGCGCCCGATCCCGCAGTCCCAGTTTGGTGAAGACCCGCGCCACATGCGTCTTGACGGTGTGCTCGCTCACCACGAGCCGTCCGGCGATCTCCCCGTTGGACAGCCCGCCCGCCATCAGCACCAGCACCTCCGACTCGCGCGCCGTCAGCGAACCGAGCGCGGGCGACGCCTGCGGCCGCGACCGGCGCTGCTTCGCGAACTCCCGCACCAGCCGCCCGGTGACCTGCGGCGCGAGCAGCGCGTCCCCCCGCGCCACCACCCGGACGGCCGACACCAGCTCCTCGGCCGTCGCGTCCTTCAGCAGGAACCCCGAGGCGCCCGCGGCGAGCGCGTCGTACACGTACTCGTCGATGTCGAAGGTGGTGAGGACCAGCACCCGGAGCGCTTCGCTGCCGGGCTGGGCGAGGATCCGGCGGGTCGCCTCGATCCCGTCCATACCGGGCATCCGGATGTCCATGACGACCACATCCGGCCGGTGGGCGAGCGCGAGCTGGACGGCTTCGCGCCCGTCGCCCGCCTCACCGACGACGGCGATGTCGGCTTGGGCCCCGAGCAGAGCGGCGAACCCGGCGCGGACGATCGTCTGGTCGTCCGCGATCACCACTTTGATCACTGTGAGCCCCCTTCAGCGGAAGGCAATTGTCCCAGAATGTTGCGGCTCCGGGAATCTTCACGTGCGGAAAGGGAGCTCGGCTTCGATCTCGAAGCCGCCATCGTGGGCGCGTCCGGCCTGGAACCGTCCGCCGAGCATCGCGGCCCGCTCCTGCATCCCGATCAGCCCGTGCCCGCCGTCCGGCTGCACGGACGGCGGACCCACCCCGACGGCGGGGAAACCGTCGACGCGCGTCTCCTGGCTGTGCCGCGGATCGAACACGCGGGTCGCGGCGTGCGGCGGGTCGTTGTGCACGCGGACGGCCAGCCGGTCCGGGTGGTACACCAGCTCCACCTGCACCTGAGCGCCGGGCGCGTGCCGCCGGACGTTGGTCAGCGCCTCCTGGACGATCCGGTACGCCGACAGTTCCAACGTCGCCGACAGCGGATGCTCCTCACCCCGCACCGACAGCCCGGCCGTGCCGCCGGAGCCGCGGTGCTGGTCGATCAGCTCGGGCAGCCGGTCGAGACGGGGCTGGGGGGCGACCTCGGCGTCGGCCTTGGCGTCGGAGCGCAGGACGCCGAGGAGGCGGCGCATCTCGACCAGGGCCTCACGGGCCGTCCTGGCGATCTCGGCGTAGCCGTCGCGGGCGTCCGGGGACAGTTCGTGCATCGTGTACGGGGCCGTCTCGGCCTGGACGGCGATCATCGACACCGAGTGGGCGACGACGTCGTGCAGCTCGCGCGCGATCCTGGCCCGCTCCCGCATCACCGCCTGCTCCTTCTGCGCCTGGTCGAGCCGGACCAGGGTCTCGGTGTTCTGCTCGCGGGCCTCGGCCTCGGTGGCCTCGACGGTGCGGCGGGCGTCACCGAGGCCGATGGCGGCGATCACCGCGAGGACGGCGAACGGCCACGGCACGGTGTCCAGGCCGTCGCCCGCCACATAGACCACACCGACGACGGCGAGGCTCGCGCACGCCATCACCCCGTTGGAGTGGCGCGGAAGCTGCTGGGCCAGCTTGAACAGCACGCAGACGGCCGCCAGCATGGTCGTGACCAGGAAGACCTGGCCGGACAGCAGCGAACCGGCCGTCGCGCCGAGGACGATCGCGGCGACGGGCCTGAGCACCTCGCGCCGCCACACCAGCGGCAGGGTCGCGGCGATCGCGAACCCCGCCGGGACACTGAACAGCGGATCGTGGTTGGAGCCGACCTCCCAGAGCGCCGCGACGGTCATCGCGAGGCCCGTCACCGGCGCGTAGGCCCAGGACGCGGTGAACCGCTGCCAGAGCCCCAGCCAGCGCGGCATCGGCGCCGTCGCCGCCGCCAGCGGAGCGATCATGGTGCCGTAGGGCCCCTGGACGGGCTGCGGCTGCCCGTACAGGCGGCGCATCACCCCGTCCTGCAGGGGCTTCAGCAGCCGACCGACCCCTTCCAGCACCCACAGCAGCAGCTGGCCCACCCCGGCCACCGCCCGGCCGGACAGCCGCCACAGATGTTCCGCCGCTCCGGTGCCCAAGGTCTTCTCGCTGCTCACGCCACCATCCTGCCCGCGATCGACCGGACTCACCTCACCTCACAGGGCGATACCAACCCGTGATGTACGACTTGCGGATGAGGCGCATTCCCTCCTCTAGCGGGACGTGCACCGGTCGATCGTGGCCGTAGTGTTTCTGCTGTGACCAGGTGGTGGCACCCCCGGATCGGGGGTTCCGGCGGTGCCATCGCCGGTCACGCCAGAGCTGGAGATGGGGGTCTCCTGGAAGCCCCCCGCTCAGCAGGTTAGGGGACCTGCCGAGCGGGGGGCTTCCGCTTTTCTTTAGGCTCGCTTGCCCCGCGCCCCGGCCCGATCCGGGCGGCGTTTTGGTTGGCTCGGGGGCATGTGGGTCGCGACGACGATGGTCTTGGCGCTGGCGGCTTCGCCCGGCGGGAACTGGCGGGAACTGGACACCGGGTACCTCGGTGAGCTGAGCGCGATCACCTCGCCCCGCTACGGGACGGTCTTCGCCGTCGGTTCCGGGCCGCAGGGCCCCCTCTTCCTGAGCTGGGAGCAGTGCGCGTGGCGCGCCAAGGCGCTGCCGCTCCCCCAGGGCACGATCCTCACCGATGTGACGGCCGTCTCGGCCGCCGACGCGGACGTGGTCGGCTTCGCCGGGATGCGGGCCGTCGCCCTCCGCTGGGACGGCCGGAGCTGGGCGTCGCGCCCGTTCGCCGCGCAGGCCCCCGCCTTTCCCCGTTCCGTCGACGGCTCCTGGACGGTCGGCTCGACCAGCGGCTTCGCCGGCAGCCAGGCCGCCGCCTGGCGGTGGACCGGCCGCCTCTGGACGGCGACACCCGTCCCCGGCGGCCTCGGCTCCGGTCTGGCGGCCGTCGACGGCGACACGGCCGTCGGCAACCGGGGCGACAAACCCCTGATCGTCCGCTGGACGGGCTCTCAGTGGCTCGACGAGACCCCCGCGACGTCCCCCGCCACCACCCTCACCGACGTGGCGGGCGACTGGGCGGTCGGCACCGCCCGCAACGCCCCCCTGGTCCTGCACCGCACCGAATCCGGCTGGACCCCGATCCCCCCGCCGTCCTCCCACTTCCACCCCTTCACCTCAGCGGCCCCCGACTCCTCCGGCGGCCTCTGGGCCTCGGGCCCCGACGGCTTCCACCACTACGACGGCGCCTCCTGGACCTTCCACCCCACCCCCACCGAAGTCCGCTCCCTCACCAAACCCCCCACCTCCTCCCACCTCTGGGCCACCGGCACCGCCCCCACCACAGCCACGACGTGGACCACCACCCCCCGCCCCCGCTGACCATGATCGCGTCGACCTGCGGCATGTCGCCCATCCAAGCGCCGCGAACCGCGCAGCTCGCGGGGGGCCATGATCGCGTCGAACTGCGGCGTGTCGCCCGTTCGGAGGCGTGAAACGGGCGACACGCCGCAGCTCGAGGGGATCTTGGAATGCGAAAAGCGGGGCCCGGTGAGCGGGCCCCGCTTTTGCGAGAGGGTTAGGGCTTGCGTTTGGGTTCGTCCAGGCCGGGCTCGAGGTAGATGAGGCGGGCCACGGGGAACAGTTCGCGGACCTTGGCCTCGGCGGCGTCGATGCCCTTGGCGACCTCGGCGGCGGTGTCGTCGTGGTCGACGGCGATCTTGGCGGCGACCAGGAGCTCTTCGGGGCCGATGTACTGGGTGCGGATGTGCATGACGTGGTCGACCTCGGGGACCGACTCCAGGGCGTCGACGATGGCCTTCTCCTCGTCGGGGGCGACGCCCTCGCCGAGCAGCAGGCTCTTGGTCTCGATCGCCAGGATCACCGCGATGATCGCGAGGAGCACGCCGATGCAGACGGTGCCCACACCGTCCCAGACGCCGTCGCCCGTCACGACCGCGACGGTCACACCGAGCAGCGCCAGCACCAGGCCGACGAGCGCGCCCAGGTCCTCCAGCAGGACGACGGGCAGCTCAGGCGCCTTGGCGCGGCGGATGAACTGGACCCACGACTGGTCGCCGCGGATCTGGTTGGACTCCTGGATCGCGGTCCTGAAGGAGAAGCTCTCCAACCCGATCGCGATGATCAGAACGCCGAACGCCCACTGCGGCTTGTCGATCGCATGGGGATCCATGATCTTGTGGATGCCCTCGTAGAGCGAGAAGATCGCACCGACCGTGAACAGGACCAGCGCCACGATGAACGAGTAGAAGTACCGTTCCCGCCCGTAGCCGAAGGGATGCTGCGGGGTCCGCTCCCGCTCGGAACGCTTCTTGCCGAGCAGCAGCAGGCCCTGGTTGCCGGAGTCCGCGACCGAGTGGATGCCTTCGGCGAGCATCGACGACGAACCGGTGAAACCGAACGCCACGAACTTGGCGACCGCGATCCCCATGTTCGCCAGGAGCGCCGCGACGATCGCTTTGGTCCCGCCTTCAGCAGACATCTATGTGGTCCTTGCCTTGTATTCCGAGACGGCGGCCACCGGAGTCGGATCGACCCCGAGGGACAGTGCCAGGTAAACGGTCACATAGTCGCACACGGCGATCATCGATGCGATCCGCTCAAGCGAATGCGTGCCCTCGGCTCTGATCTCTGAAACCGGCAGGTCACGGGCGCGCGCCACCTCCGTGACGGCCGGACGACGATCTTCCTCATCGAGGAAGGCCACCAGATGGAGCGGGGTTTCCGGATCGTCGGACCGGTCCCGGAAGAAGTCGTCGGGGTCGGCGGGCGGCGGGGCCGCGTCCAGCGCCCCCAGCCGGAACGCCGCCGAAGGACGCTGCGCGTTGTCGGCGAGCTGGTCGGTGAACCGGCGGGCGGCCACCGCCGTCAGCGGCCCGCCGCCCCACGGCATCGGCAGGGCGTCGCCCAGCTCCAGCGCGAGCTGCTTGGCCGGGTTGACGAACGGCTCGCTGGACGGCCGGAGCCGGTGCGCCAGATCCTCCAGCAGGACGGCCGTCGACTCCAGCACCTCGTCCGGCAGCCGGACCAGGCCGAGCCGCCGCACCACCAGCAGGATCGGGACGGCCTTCGCCCACAGCTCGGTACGGGCCGGACCGGTGTGCGGGGCGGGCAGATGCAGCGACCGGCTCTGCAGGGCGAGCTGGGCGAGCCGCCCGTCGGCCGGGCCGACCGTCACCACGGACATGCCGCGCCGCAACGCCAGCTCCGCGACGGGCAGGGCATCCTCGCCGACCGCGAACAGCAGGTCGAGCCCGCCCACCCAGCCGGGCAGCGCCCCCTCGGGCAGCGCCAGCACCGGGACGGGGCAGCCCGTCCCGCAGACCGCGGCCACCACCTCACCGACCAGCGGATCACCGGTGACCACCACGGAGCGGGGCCGTTCGGCACGCGCCAGGGCCAGGTCGAGGCCCGCCTCGTCGGCCAGCCGCTGCGCCTGGCGGATCTGGGCGGCCGCCCCCGCGAGCTGCCGGAGCATCCCGGCGGGGTCGGCCGCTTCCAGAGCGTCCACATCCTCCAGGAGGGAGGTCATGCCTTTGGTGCGCGCGCTTCGTCGACGAGCAGGACCGGGATGCCGTCCCGGACGGGGTAGACGTAGCCGCACTCACCCTGGCAGGTGAGCTCGTCCTCGCCCTTCAGATTTCCCCGGCAGTTGGGGCAGGCCAGGATCTCCATCAGCCAGGCGTCGAGTTTCACTTCATCCTCCTCGGACGATCGCCAGGACCTCGTCGCGGATCGCGGCCATGGTCGCGGCGTCGGCGGCCTCAGCGTTGAGGCGCAGTAGCGGTTCGGTGTTGGATGCGCGCAGGTTGAACCACCAGTCGGCGTGCCCGAAGGTGGTGCCGTCCAGCTCGTCGATGGTGACTCCGTCGCGCTTTTCGAAGATCTCGCGGACCTGGGCCACGGTGGCGGCCTGGTCGTCGACCTCGCTGTTGATCTCACCCGACGCGACGTAGCGGTCATAGGACTTCAGCAGCGCCGAAAGGGTTCCGTTCTGCTCGCCGAGCGCCGCCAGGACGTGCAGCGCGGCCAGCATCCCGGAGTCGGCGAACCAGAAGTCACGGAAGTAGAAGTGGGCGGAGTGCTCGCCGCCGAAGACCGCGCCGGTGTCGGCCATGGTCTGCTTGATGAACGAGTGGCCGACGCGGGTGCGGACCGGCGTGCCGCCGTTCTCCCTGATGATCTCCGGGACGGCCCGGGACGTGATCAGGTTGTGCACGATGTTCGAACCGGGGTGCTTGGCCAGCTCCCGCTCGGCCACGAGCGCCGTGATCGCGGACGGGGAGACGATCTCGCCCCGCTCGTCGACGGCGAAGCAGCGGTCGGCGTCGCCGTCGAAGGCCAGCCCCAGGTCGGCCCCGTGCTCGAGGACTGCCTTCTGCAGGTCCCGCATGTTCTCGGGCTCGATCGGGTTGGCCTCGTGGTTGGGGAAGTTCCCGTCCAGCTCGAAGTAGAGCGGCACGACGTCCAGCGGGAGGCCGTCGAACACGGCGGGGACGGTGTAGCCGCCCATGCCGTTGCCCGCGTCCACGACGACCTTCAGCGGCCGGATCCCCGACAGGTCGACGAGGGTCTTGAGGTGGTCGGCGTAGCCCTGGAGAAGATCACGCTTGGTCACCGTGCCCCGCGGGCCGTCGTAGGCGGGGACTCCGGCGACCACCAGGTCGCGGATCTCGCGAAGGCCGGTGTCCTGGCCGATCGGGCGGGCGCCCGCGGTGCACATCTTCATGCCGTTGTACTTGGCGGGGTTGTGGCTCGCGGTGAACATCACGCCGGGCAGGCCGAGCGCGCCGGAGGCGTAGTAGAGCAGGTCCGTGGAGCCGAGGCCCGCCTCGATGACGTTCGCGCCCTGGGCCGTCGCGCCGCGGGCGAACGCCGCGGCGAGGGGCACGCTGGAGTCGCGCATGTCGTGGGCGGTGACCAGCTCGGTGGCGCCCGTCACCCGGACGAACGCGGCTCCCGTGGCCTCGGCGATCGCCTCGTCGAATTCCTCGGGTACGACGCCCCGTACGTCGTACGCCTTGAAGATCTTGGCCGGGTTCCCCACCGGACGGCTCCTACATGTAGTTCGAACTGCCTAGACCGTTCGAGCCTACCGGTGCCGGGCAGGAGAGCCGTTAACAGGTTGTTTCGGAAGCGGTGCGCGCTCAGGGGCGCTGCTGGTCGGAGCGGAGCACCCGCAGATGGCCGCGGCGGCCCACCTCCGTGCCCTGGCCGACCGGCTCGCCCCGCGGCCCGGCGGGCTTGGCGGCCTCGCGGACGGCGTCGGCGAGCGCCTCCAGATCGTCGGACGAGGGCTGCTCGGGAACCTGCTCCGCGGGCAGGCGCAGCAGCTCCCACCCCATCGGGGCGGTCAGACGATCGGCGTGTTCCGCGCACAGGTCATAGCAGTGTGGCTCGACGTACGCGGCAAGCGGACCCAGTACCGCGGTGCTGTCGCGGTAGACGTACGTGAGCGTGAACACTGCGGACGCCTTGCAGGCGGTGCGGGAGCAGATGCGGACGGGGCTCACAGGGGCTGAACGTACGCCTTTCCGGGCCCCTTCGCCAGTATCCGAGTGATCGTGTCTCGCGTATCCCCCCAATATGGCGGATCTTCCCTGGAGGTATCGCTCTGTGTACACGTCCGGCGTATCACGTCCGACGTATCACGTCCGGCGCGTCCGTCGGCCGCATAAACTGCACGGATGATCCGAGCGAAGCGACGCGACCGCCACGGCCGCGGGCTGCGCGGCCCGCTGGCCCCGCCCGAAGTGCCGATCTCGCTCACCCGTTCGGAGAAGTTCGACGATCTGGTGCGCGAGGAGGTCCAGCGGATCGTCGCGCCGTGGACCGAGGAGCTCGCCGGGGTCGAGTTCGCCGTCGAGGACGTCCCCGAGCTGGCCGCCGACGACCAGCAGGTGCCGCTCAGCACCCTCCGGGACGTCAACGGCACCCCCCGCGTGATCATCTACCGTCGGCCGGTCGAGGCGCGCTCCACGGGCACACCGGAGAAGACCGACCGGGAGCTCGCCAAACTCGTCCACGACCTGGTCGTCGACGAGATCGCCGGCCTCCTCAACCTCCCCCCGGAAACAATCGACCCCGACTAGCGGGTGATCGCGGTCAGGGAGTCGGCGACGGGGGGCAGGCGGAGGGTGACGGGGGTCGGGGTCAGGGGCTGGACGGTGACGAAACGGTCCTTTCCTGACTTCAGGCTGACGACGCGGGCGCCGTAGACGGTGCCCTGGAGGGGTTCGACGATCAGGGCGTCGGAGTCCTGGGGGATCTCCAGGGTGCGCTGGGCGCCGAGCTCGTGCTCCTGGGGCTTGCCGCGGCCCGCGGACGTCACCGGGGTGACGCGGACCCTGGCGGGGCCCTCGGGGGCCGTCAGAAGCAGCGTGGAGCCTTCGCGGGCGTCGGCGAGGGTCGTGGGCCCGGTCAGGGGCGCCGCGCCCGCGCCGAGGCTCACATCATCGCCGCCGGCCTGGAAACCGGCCACGATCGGGCGGTCCGCGGTGAGGACCAGGGCGGCGGGCTTGCCGACCAGCGCGGACTCCAGATCGACGGGGGTGACGGTCTCGGCGGGAGCGTCCAGGACGTCCTGGCCTTCGGGGACGAAAACGCCGCCCGCCGTCACCGCCTGGATCTTCACCCGGGCGTCGGCCTCGCCGGGGACGGCGACGAACAGGGTGCGGGCGCCGGAACCGCCCGGCAGGCCCGGGAGGATCACCGTCCGCGCGGGCGCGGCCGACGCGGGCGCCCAGTCGTAGCCCTTGGCGCCCAGATCGACCTTGACGGCCGCGGCGACCCGGCCCGACGTGGCCACCACCTTGATCGCGAGCATCCGGGAGTCGACGGCGGGGAGGCCGAGGCCGTCGCCGTTCTTGTCGAGGTGGATGACGCGGTTCTCGTGGGCGTCGACGGTGAAGGTGTGGCCGTCGGGCGTGTCGATCCGGCCCGCGTCGGAGATCGCGATCACGTCGACGGACGCGTCCCGGTCGTCCACGTTGGCCAGATGCAGGTCGATCTTCCCGGAGCCGGCTCCGGGCGTCACGAACCAGTGTTCGGTACCCGGCGCACCACAGCGCGCCCCACCGACTCCTTGCTTGGTCTTCAAGGTCGTGTCAACGGCCAGCCCCGCAGCCGCGCCCCCCTCGGCCCGCACCACCAGCCCGCCCCGCTTGGGCACGCTCCCGCTCCAGGCCGACCCGGCGGCGGCCTTCCCGACCGCCGCCTCCTTCCCGTCCCTGACGACCCCTTCGCCCTTCGCCTCCCCGGCCGACACGACCCCGATCCGCCCGCCGCCGACCTCCGGGCACGCCACGACCGCTTCGGCCA
>NZ_BAAGZI010000198.1:0-10317 GCF_054778695.1 Actinocorallia lasiicapitis | reverse complement strand
GCGGCCGCAGCGGCCCCGACACGCCGACGGCGCGCGCCAGCGCGTCGGACACGCCGGGGTCGGCGACGTCGGCGTTGGTGTGCGCGGTGAACAGCGCGACGTCCGCCCTGATCAGCCGGTGGACGATCCGGCCCTTGGCCGTGGTGGCGGCGACGCTGTTCACTCCGCGCAGAAAAAGCGGATGGTGGGTGATCACGAGCTGGACGCCCTCGGACAGGGCCTCGTCGATCACCTCGGTGACGGGGTCGACGGCCAGCAGCACCGACGAGATCTCGGTTTCGGGGTCGCCGCAGGCCAGTCCGACGGCGTCCCAGGACTCCGCCCAGGCGGGGTCGTATCGGCCCTCGATCATCTGGACGAGTTCGAAGAGACGCACGTCTCGAAGGTTATCGTGGTTTCGCACCGGTCTTCCGGGATCCCCTGTCCGGCAATACAGTCGGGAGTGTCAGGTCACGCACACGGGGATCAAACCGGGGCGTCGATACGTTGGAGAGTGCGTGAAGTCACCGTTCCGCCGCCGCAAGCGGCCATCAGGGAAGCTGGCCCAGCAGGGCGAGGCCAAGGCGAAGAAGGCCGAGCAGCAGGCCAAGCTGGAGGCCAAGATGGCCGTGCCCGAATGGGCGCAGGAGGTCACCGGCACCGAAGAGGCCAAGAACGGCAGCTTCATGCAGGCCCTGCGCGGCGACGGCGAGGCCGGAGCCGGTTTCGGCGCGGGCATATTCGAAGATCTTCACGCGGCGTTCAGCGGCGCCAAGAAGATCCAGCTTCAGGAGCAGGAAGCCGAGAAGCTCCGCCGGGTGGACGACCACGAGCAGGCGGGCACCGGCGGCAACCGCCCCGACCTGGCCTCCGGCCGGATCCGCATCCAGGCCGCGCGGCCCGCGCCTCCCAAAGACGAGTCCTAGGCTCTCCCGACGCGACGCCTCCCCATGGGGGACGGCGTCGCGTTCGCGTTCCCGCCCGTGCTCAGGAGTGGCTGGCGACCTCGCGGGGAGCCCGGGGGGCGCGGAGGCCGTGGGAGAGGGCGTTCTCGTCCAGCCAGCGGCCGAGGCGGGTCCAGGTGGTGGAGCGGGCGGCGCGGCCCGTCAGGACGCCCAGATGGCCGCCGGGCGCCGTGTCGAAGCGGACCTTCGGGGAGCCGGTGAGGAGCCGGGTCAGCGGATGGACGGCGCGCCAGGGGGCGATGCCGTCGGAACGTCCCGCGATCACCAGGGCGGGGACGGCGACGTCGGACAGGTGGACGTCCCGGCCGGCGACGGAGACCGTGCCGCGGGCCAGATCATTGCGCCGGAAGAACGATTCGTAGATCTGGCCGATGGTCCGTCCGGGATAGGCCAGCATCCGGTCGGTGAACGCGTCGACGGCCTCGATCTGGGCGAGGAGATCGGCGTTGTTCAGGTTCGCCAGGACGGTCAGCGGGCGCATCAGGTATTTGTCGATTCCCAGGAGCTGGTATCCGCGTTTGACCAGCGGCTGCGGAATTCCGCCGAACATGGTCAGCAGCACCGATTCGGCGCCGCCCGTCAGCCTGGTCAGCGGGCGCAGCGGCCCGGCGAGCGTCAGCCGGTCGAAGTCGACGGGCGCGGCGATCGAGGTGAGGGAGGCGATCGGCAGATCCCGGTGCGCGGCCGCCGTCAGCACCGCGAAGATCCCGCCCAGGCACCAGCCGACGAGCTGGACGGGCTGGCCGCCCGCGTCCTCGCTGACCTTGCGGATCGCGCCCGGCAGCACCTCGTCGATCCAGTGCTCGAGACCCAGATCACGGTCGGCGTAGGCGATCTGGCCGTAGTCGACGAGGTAGGTGCGCCGCCCGGTGGAGACGAGGTGTTCGGCGAGACTGCACCCGCGGCGCAGGTCGAACGCGGCGGCGGCGTCGGCGGCCAGCGGCGGCACCAGCAGCACGGGCGGGCCGGTCGGGATCACGGGCTTCGCCGGCCGGTACCGGTAGACCGTGCGCTTGTGCCCGTCGTCGATCAGGTCGGCGGGCATCTTGCGGAGGTCGGCGAGGCGGCCGTACAGCACTTTGTGGGTGACATTGCCGGCGGCGTCGCGAAGGTTCCGGGGCGAGGGGATCATAAGCATATTATTCATGACCAATCACGACTCGATTGCAAGGACCGGAGCCGGACACCTTGTGACCTGCAATGACACAAACCTACAACTCGGACCCGTGGGAGAAATCACAGACGCGTGTCCACTGCGTTAAATCCGCTTCTGTGCACAGAGGGTGACGGGAGGCGGGCCGGTGCCCCATAATGGCGGCTACACCCCGTCGGCGACGCTCATCAGGCGGTCATGATGACGACCTTCCAGCCCGATCTGGCCGCGGCTTCCGAGGACGGCGAGCCGCGGCGTCCCGCTCCGCGCCGTCGCACGCCCTCCGGCCTGGTGTTCTCCCGCGCGCCGCGGTCGGTCGTCCAACCCGCCGCCGAACCGCTGATCTCCGCCTACCGCGCCGCCCATCCGGCGGCCGATCCGACCGAGCTGCGCCGCGCCTACGCCGTCGCCGAACGGATGCACCGCGGCCAGAACCGGAAGTCGGGCAACCCGTACATCACCCATCCGCTGGCCGTCGCGACCATCCTGGCCGGGCTCGGGATGGACCAGACCACCCTGGTCGCGGCGCTGCTGCACGACACCGTCGAGGACACCGCCTACACACTCGGCGAGTGCCGCGCCGACTTCGGCGACGACGTCGCGGCGCTGGTCGACGGGGTCACCAAACTGGACGGCGACCGCTGGGGCAAGGACCGCGCCGAGGCCGAGACCTTCCGGAAGATCGTGCTGGCGGCCGCCGCCGACCTCCGGGTCCTGATCATCAAGCTGGCCGACCGGCTGCACAACCTGCGCACGCTGGGCTTCCAGCCACCGCACAAGCGCGAGAAGATCGCCAACCGGACCCTCGACCTGCTGATCCCGTTCGCCGACCGGCTCGGCATCTACGTGCTGAAACGCGAGATGGACGATCTGGCGTTCGCCACCCTCGATCCGGACGCCCACACCGCGACGGCCGCGGCCGTCCAGCAGGCCCTGAGCGGGGCGGCGCACGCGCTCGGGCCGTCCGCGGAGCTGCTGCGGGCGGCGCTGGCCGCGCAGGGCGTCAAGGCCGAGGTGCAGATCAGGCCGCGCCATCTGTGGTCGGTGCACAAGAGCCTGCGCGGCGATCTGACCGGGCTGCGCCCCACCGAGGTGACGCGGCTGCTCGTCCTGGTCGACGGCACCGACCAGGACTGCTACGTCGCGCTCGGCGCCGTCCACTCGGCGCTGCACCCGATCACCGGCCGGGTCAAGGACCATGTCGCCCTGCCCCGCTTCAACCTGTACCGCTCGCTGCACACGGTGCTGATCGGCCCCGACGGCGACCTCATCGACGTGATCATCCGGACCAGGTCGATGCACGAGGTCGCCGAGTACGGGGTGATCGCCCATATCCGGCAGGCGGGCACCGGCAAGGCCACCGAGGACGCCGTGGCGGGCCGCCGCGATCTGGCCTGGCTGGCGCGGCTGCTGGCGTGGGAGGCCGACGCCCCGTCCGCCGAGTTCCTGGACTCGCTCCGCACCGATCTGGCCGAGGGCACCATCGCCACGTTCACCCCGCAGGGCGTGATCGTGGCGCTCCCCCAGCGCTCCACCGCCCTGGACTTCGCGTTCGCCGTCGATCCGGAGACCGGCGGCCACAGCATCGGCGCGAAGGTCAACGGCCGGCTCGCGCCGCTGTCGTCGGAGGTGAAGGTCGGCAACGTCGTGGAGATCATCACCGCGCCGGACGCCGCACCGTCGGAGGGCTGGCTGTCGTTCGCCCGCACCGCGCAGGCCCGCGTGCACATCCAGCGCCATCTGGACGGGGTGCGCGCCGACGAGGAGGCCCGCACCGGCCGCGACGCCCTGCTCACGGCCCTCTCCGACCACGGCGTCGACCTGCTGGCGGCCGAGACCGGCGGCGAGTCCCTCTCGATCGCCCGCGACCTCGGCTACCAGGACGTCGAATCCCTGTACGCCGCCGTGACGGCCGGAGCCGTCCCCCTGACCGAGCTCCTCGCCCGATTCAGCGGAACGGCCCCGTGAAACCGATCTCCAGCCGACCCGCTAGGACTTGACCAGCGAACCCGACTCGTCCGGAGCGGCGACCGCTGCGTCGTCCTTCTTGTGGAACAGGGCGCTCGGCCACCAGAAGTAGCGGCCCACGTCCAGCGTGAGCGCGGTGACCAGCACCGAGCGCACGATGATCGTGTCGAGCAGGACACCGAACGCGACCACGAACCCGAGCTCGGCCAGGAACACCATCGGCATCGCGCCGAGCGCCGCGAACGTGCCCGCGAGCACCAGTCCGGCGGAGGTGATGACACCGCCGGTGGCGGACAGGCCGATCAGCGCGCCCTTACGGGTGCCGTGCTGCAGGGCTTCCTCCCTGATCCGGGTGACCAGGAAGATGTTGTAGTCGATCCCGAGGGCCACCAGGAAGGTGAAGGCCATCAGCGGGAACGAGGCGTCCATCCCCTCGAACTTGAAGACGTGCAGGAACACCAGATTGCTGACGCCGAGCGCGGCCGCGAAGGACAGCACGACGGTGAGCATCAGCAGCAGCGGCGCGACGATCGCCCGCAGCAGCAGCGCGAGGATCAGGAACACAACCACGAGGGTCACCGGAATGATCACCTTGGAGTCGTGCGAGGCCGCGTCCTCCATGGCGACGGTGATCGCGGTACCACCGCTCAGCTTGGCGTCGGCGTCGGGCACCGCGTGGACGGCGTCGCCGACCCTGCGGACGGAGTCCATGGCCGCCTTGCTGTTCGGCGCGTCCGCCAGGGTGGCCAGGGTGAACACCCGGCCGTCCTTGACGGGCTGCTGCGGCGAGACCTCGCTGACGCCCGGCGTCGCGGCCAGTGCGGCCTTGATCTCGGCGGCCTTGCCCGCGTTGGCGATCACGTAGATCGGGTCGCCGGAGCCGGACGGGAAGTGCTGGGACTGGATCTCCTCACCGGTGACCGCCTGAGTGGTCTTGGTGAACTGGTTCTTCTGGGAGATGCCGTCGGCCTTGAGCCCGACGAGCCCGAAGGACATGCCCGCGAGAGCGATCGCGGTGACGATCCAGACGATCCGCGGACGGATGGCGACCTTCTGCCCGACCTTGCCCCACAGACCTTCGTGGGAGTCGTCGGCGGTGCCCTCATGCGGAATGCGCGGCCAGAAGATCCAGCGGCCGAAGATGACCAGGAGAGCGGGCATCAGCGTGATCATGGCGGCGAGGCCGACAACGATGCCGATGGCGCAGACCGGGCCGAGGCCCTTGGTGGAGTTGAGGGTCGCCAGCATGAGGATCATGAGGCTGATCGCGACGGTCGCGGCGGAGGCGATGATCGCCTCGCCGGCCTTGTGCAGCGCCTCGGCCATCGCGACGTGGACGTCGTTGTGCTTGCGCAGTTCCTCGCGGTAGCGGGCGATCAGCAGCAGCGCGTAGTCCGTCGCCGCGCCGACGACCAGCACGGTGAGGATGAAACTGCTCTGCCCGTTGACGGTGAGCCCGGCGTGCTTGGCCAGGAGGTAGACGACGCCTTCGGCCACCTTCACCGCGACGCCCGCGGTAATGAGCGGGATGAACAGCAGGGTGGGGCTTCGATAGGTGAACAACAGGATGACGAGCACCACGAGGAAGGTGATCGCACCCAGCAGGCCCATACTGCTGAAGATCTTGCCCGAGTCGGCGGCGTAACCGGCGGGACCCGTCACATGGGTGCCCAGTCCGTTCGCGTCCTTCTCGGCGATGGCGACCATGCCGTCGACGGTCTTGGCCGCGCCGGTCCAGCCCTCGGCGCCGAGCTGCACCTGGACGACGGTCTGGAGGGCCTTGTTGTCCTTCGACGCGAGCGGACCGTCGACTTCGCCTGCGACGCCCGCGACGCCCTTGAAAGCGGCGGCGTCGGCTTTGGCCTTGGCCTGGTCGGCCTCGGTGAGACCGGAGTCCCGGTTGTAGATGACGATGGCGGGCATGGTGTCGGCGGGCTGGAACTTCGCCGCCTCAGAGATGGCCTTGGTGGCCTCCGCGTTCTTCGGAAGCCACGCCGACATGTCGTTCTTCTCGACGTCGGTGAGCTTGCCGACCGTCACGCCGAGAAGCACTAGAACGATCCATACCGCGAGAATTATCCATTTCGCGGTACGACCAGCAGGCAAGGCAGCAAGTTTGCGTGCCATGGGGGGATTGCCTCCGTTAGCGAGAAAATCTTGATGTAATCGCAGGCTAAACCCCGCCACTGACAGAACGCTGTCGGGGTGCTGACAACGGGGAAGTGAGCCTCGTCACCCGGGCCCGTAGACGTCCCAGAGCTCGCCGAGGAAGAAGCGGCCGAAGCGGTCCAGGGACCGCAGGCCGTTCGGGCCCTCGGTGCGGAACGTGGTGAGCTGTTCGACGAAATCCACGAGACGGATGTGCAGCGTGCCTGCGCCGACAGGGGATTCTTCGGGATCCTCCGCGACGTGTCCAGCGAATATCCGGTAGTACAGAGTCGTGGTGTCTGGCCAGATATGGGTGGCGGGACCGTGATGAATGTCTTTCCAGCCGGAAAGGGTGAGCGGGCGTCCCTGGACGTCGGAGAAGAACAGCCGGTACCGCATCTCGCGCCGGTCCGGCTCGAGCAGCCCCTCCCGGGTGACCGGGACGAACAGGTTGAACCGCCCTTTCTCGACCCGGCGACGGCCGCCGAAGTCGGGGGCGTCGATCCAGCCCTCCGCGACGGCCAGATGCGACGGCTCGGCCAGGAACCGGTCGACGGCGTCGGCCGTGATCGTCAGCCGGAACGCCAGCTTGGCGCCGTGGTCGTCGTCGTGGGGGTCGCGCGCGCCCGCCACATAGTGGCCTTTCATCTCCTCGGTGAACGACAGCGAGGTCGGCCCCGCCTCGCCGTCGTCCACCGCCCCCTCCAGCGTCGGGCCGGCCATCCCCATGGCCGCCCCGGCCCCCGTCCCCTGGTCGTGCGCACCGGAGCCCGACTTCGCCCCGGTGACGATCGCGGTGCACATCCGGTCGGCGAGCGCGGCGATGGTCAGCGCCGGGTTCGCGCCGACGGGGCCCGGCAGGGCCGCGCCGTCGGCGATGTACAGCCCCGGCAGCCCGAACACCTCGCCGTAGGAGTCGCAGACCCCTTCGCCCGGGTGGCGGCCCATCGGCGCCCCGCCGAGCGGGTGCACGCTGATGACGCGCTTGCGGAACCAGAGCGGATTGTCGTGGTACTCGGCGCCGAGCACGTCGGCCATCTTCTGCATGGTGCCGCGGAGCCGGTCGAAGTAGTCCTTGCTGGTGGCGACGGTCCAGTCGGCCTGGAGCAGGCCGTCGCGGCCGAGGCTGAGGACCCCGTCGGGGACGTCGCGGCCCATGGCCAGCAGCGGCAGCGAGCTGACCGACAGCGCGCCGCTGCCGATCAGGTCGGCGAGCTCCGCCGACAGGTTGGTGTCGGGGGCGCTGGAGAAGAACTCGGTGAACCGCTCCCACAGGAACTCGGCGGTGCGCGCGAGCTGGGACGGCACGTCGAGGCCGAACAGCATCCAGTCGACGAAACCGGGGTAGCCGCCGTCCTGGATGTAGGCGCCGCGGCCGCCGATCGAGCCGTCGAGCTCGTCGGGCAGCCGGATCGCGCTGGTGATCACCGGCCCCTTGGAGGCGTCGAGCGGCCTGATCCGGTCGCGGTCCTTGGCCTTCAGCAGGAAGGTCAGCAGATCGCCGTTGCCGGAGAACCGGCTGCCCAGCGCGGAGCTCATCCCGGGCAGCGCCGAGGAGAGCAGCAGCCGGGTGGTGCCGTAGGTGCCGGCCGCCATGACGAGCCGGTCGCAGCCGATCGTCATGGCGGCCCTGTGCCCCGTGTCGGGATCGTGCCGGACGTAGTCGACCAGGTAGCCGCCGCCGTCCCGCTTCCGGACCCGCTTCACCTCACTGAGCGTGCGAAGATCGGCCCCCCGATGCTTCGCCGCCGACAGATAGGTGTGGTCGAGGCTGTTCTTCGCCCCGTCGTTGCAGCCGATGTCGCATTCGCCGCAGAGCCGGCACGTGGTGCGCGCCGCTCCGTGGAGATTGGGATACCACTGCGGGCGGAGCGGCTCGCGCAGCCCCGGCACGGCCCCTGTGTGCGTGCCGAAGCTGACCGCGAGCGGCGGACGGAACCAGTCGAGCCCCAGCTCGGCTGCCGCGTCCTGGAGGGCGTGGGTCTTCGCCGTTCCCCCGAACGGCTCGTGCTCCACGGGGTAGGGGGCGACGCCGATGAACCGTTCGACGTCGTCGTAGTGCGGATCGAGGTCGGCCCGCTTGACGGGCCAGTGCTCGTAGCCGCCGCCGGGCAGCGCCTGCTCGTGGACGAACCACTTCTCGTCCTTGCGCAGGAGCACGTTGGCGTAGATCAGTGAGCCGCCGCCGAGCCCGGAGGAGACGACCGAGTCGTAGCCGTCGAACTTCCAGACGTCGAACATGCCGTACAGCGACTTGCGCGGGTCCCAGAAGGCGCGGCCCATCTCGGCGGGGGTGCGCGGGAACTGGCCGGGTGCGTACGCCTGGCCGCGTTCGAGCAGGACGGTGGAGAGTCCCGCGTCGGCGAGCCGGTAGGCGGCGATCGACCCGCCGAAACCGGAACCGATGACGACGGCCGCAACGTGCTCCTGTGCCTGCTCCATCAGACCGCTTTCTTCCTCAGGTACTCGACGATCCGGGGGAACACCTCGCGGTGGGCGTCCCGCCCGATGAACGGGTCGACATGGCCGTAGCCGGGCAGGATCTCCAGCTCGTGCCTGCCGGGCGCGGCCTTCTCCAGCGCCGCGTGGGTGACGATGTTGGAGTCGGTGAACACCCGGTTCTCCGCGCCGGTCAGGAACAGGATCGGGGTCTCGACGGCCGCCAGGTCGGCGAGCAGGTCGGCGGGGAGCCGGTCGTCCCGCTCGTCGTAGGCGACGACGTGCCCGGCCTCGACCATCTTGTGGACGTGCCGGTAGTAGTGCACCCCGCAGGCCCCGCACAGGTCGGCCATCCGCCGGTGGGTGGCCTCCTCGACCAGTTCGTGCGAGAACATCGCGGGCCGGCCGCTCCCCCACATGAAGCTGAGCATGTGGCAGGCGGAGTCCGAGCACTCCTGGTGGAACAGCGAGACGCCGCGCTGGAACAGCTTGCGCCGGGTGAACCAGGGGGCGTCACCGAACCGGGGGTCCAGGACGGGCATCGACAGGCCGTACTCGGCGAGCCCGGGACCGAACCGCAGCTTCCACTTGGCCCACGAGGGCACCCTCGGGTGCAGCGAGACGCTGTTGGAGACGACGCTGGTGATCTGGTCGACCTTGCCGCCGAACAGGCTCATCATGAACGTCACGGAGCCGAGGCAGTGGGCGATCACATGGATCCGGCGGTCGCCGACGGCCTCGCGGAGCGCCCGCAGCGCCGACGGGTGGTCGAAGGCGGCCACGTCGTCGAGCGTGTAGCGGTGGGTCTCCATGTCGTAGGGGAACCGGTTGCTCATCCGGAAGTCGAGCGCCCAGACGTCGGTGAACCCGTTGTCGAGCAGGTGCGAGACCAGGTTGGTGTGCTCGGGCATGATGAACATGTCGCGGGAGAGCGTCAGCCCGTGGATGAGCAGGACGACGTCGTCGCAGTCGCCGCGGTGGAAGCGGGTCAGGCTCAGGCCCAGGCCGTCCTCCGTCGCGAAGAGGCGCTCCGACACCTCGGCGTCGGTCACCCCGTCGAGAGTGAACCTCGGAATCTTCAACCTGTCCTCCTGCGGCGAACCGTGTGCGACAACAATCCCCGAATACGTAGAAACTCGGCATCGTGGGAAACCCTGATCTTCCCGACATACCTACGTACTGGTCCTGCCACTTAGGAGTCGTCGCGCGGGCTCCGGGTTCCCCCTAGTTCGCGCTATTCGCGTGGAAGATCCCTTATCGCCCCTGCCACACCCACCCGTGAGGTCACCTCGAGCTTGGTGAAGATGTTGGACAGATGGGTCTCGACGGTCCGGACGCTGATCACCAGCTTGTCGGCGATCTGCTGGTTGGTGTAGTCGTCGGCGACGAGCTGGGCCACCTCCAGCTCCCGGCGGGACAGCCCGCCGGGGCCCGCCCCGCGCCCCTTCTCCTTCGCCGGCACCCTGACCCCGTGCCTGCGCTGCTCCCGGACGGCCTGGGCCAGCAGGTTCTCCGCGCCGTGCTCGGTGAACAGGGCGGCGGCCTCGCGCAGATCGGCGAGCGCGGTGTCGCGGTCCTCCTCGTAGGAGCCCGCGGCCAGCAGCGCGCGGCCCCGGTAGAGCGGGTGCCCCGCCAGCAGCGCGGCGGCCTCGCGGGCGGCGGCGG
>NZ_BAAGZI010000197.1:0-10365 GCF_054778695.1 Actinocorallia lasiicapitis | reverse complement strand
CGCCGCGCTCGCCGCCGCCGACGGCGTCGTCCGCCCCCTCAACGGCCCGCGCCCCGACCGCGGTCAGGGCCGCGTGTAGAGCCGGGTGACGACGTCCTCGATGTCGGGTTCGCGGAGGGCGATGTCGAGGACGTCGTGGGTGCGGGTCACCTGGGCGATCACGGAGGCCGGGTTGACCTGGGGCGGGATCGCGTAGTGGAGGCGGGGGCCGTCGCGGTGCAGCAGGGTGACGTCCGGGAGCGCGGGGGCGGGGCCCGGCCCGGCCAGGTCGACGATGAGGGTGCGGTCGGCTTCGGCGGTGGCGCGCAGGGCGTCGAGGCCGCCGTCGAAGGCGAGCCGCCCATGGTCGATGACCATGACCCGGTCGCAGAGCCGTTCGATGTCGCCCAGGTCGTGGGTGGTGAGCAGGATCGTGGTGCCCTCCTCCCTGTTGATCCGGGCCAGGAACTCCCGGACGGCGGCCTTGCTGACGACGTCGAGGCCGATGGTCGGCTCGTCCAGGACGAGCAGTTCGGGCCGGTGCAGCAGCGAGGCCGTCAGATCGCCGCGCATCCGCTGGCCGAGGCTGAGCTGCCGGACGGGGGTCGCGAGGAACGGGCCGAGCTCCAGGAGCGCGGTCAGCTCGTCCAGCCGCTCCCGGTACCGACCGTGTTCTACTTTGTAAAGGTGCCGGATCAGGGTGAAGCTGTCGGCGAGCGGCAGATCCCACCAGAGCGTGGTCCGCTGGCCGAACACCACCCCGAGCCGGCGCGCCAGCTCGACCCTGCGGCGCGACGGGTCGAGCCCCGCGACCCTGATCCGCCCCGACGACGCCGTGAGGATCCCCGTCAACATCTTGATCGTCGTCGATTTCCCGGCGCCGTTCGGGCCCAGATAGCCGACGAACTCCCCGGCCGGGACCGTGAAGCTGATCGCGTCGACGGCCGTCACCTCCTCCCGGACGCGGCGCGGCCCCCGGCCCTTCTTCCGGCGCAGCGTGAAGGTCTTGGTCACCTGGTCGAGCGAGATCACGGTCAGCTCCCCGTCGAACGGTAGTGGCGCAGCCCCGTGCGCCAGGCCAGGGCGGCGACCGCGCACAGCAGCGCGGCCACCACGGGGGACAGAAACCGGCACCAGCCGGGCAGCCCCAGCGGATCGGGATGGCCGAGGACGTACAGGGCGGGCTGCCAGTTCGCGAACGCCAGCGGGATCACGAAGGTCACGCCGCGCAGGAAGTCCTTGCCGAACAGCGACATCGGGAACTGGGTCATGAAACTGCCGCCCCAGGTGACGCTCTTCAGCGCCTGGTGGCCGTCGATCAGCACGAACTGCGCCGCGGAGGTGATCACCCAGACGGCGCAGAAGATGACCGTCCCGCAGACGATCATCGCGACGGTCACGGCGACGTCCAGCGGTGTCAGCGGCAGCCGGGCCGCGGCGACGCCCAGCGCGACCCCCGCCGGGACCAGCCGCGACACCTTCCGCGGCGAGAACTCCTCGGTCGCGAGCTGGATGAGCGGGCTCACCGGCCGGACCAGCATGGTGTCGAGCGACCCGGCCTTGATGTGCTCGCCGAGCCGGTCGGTCATCCCGCACAGCAGATCCGACAGGGCGAATGCGAACTGCGACGTCGCCCACAGGTAGACCACTTCGAGCCCGGAGAACCCGCCGAGGGTGTCGACGCGGGCGAACATGAAGCCGAGCGCGACCAGGTCGAGGAACATCACCAGGACCCCGCCGACCATGAAGATCGTCAGGGCGAGGGGGTACTGGAGGGCGGCGCGGGTCCACGTCCAGGCGAGCAGCCCGTAGGTCCTAACCACCCTGGATCACCAGTTTCCGGTGGGCGGCGCCGGTCAGCAGCCGTCCCGCGGCCAGCAGGAGCACCGCCCAGACGGCCTGGAACGCGAGCGCCCCGGCGACGGAGCCGGCGCGGCCGAGATAGAGGTCGGCGGGCACCTGGACCAGCCCCGACCAGGGCAGCGCCCGGGCGATCGGCTCCAGCCACGGCGGGAACACGACCAGCGGAATGATCAGTCCGGAGAAGAACAGCGAGCAGACGACGGCGAAGGAGTCCAGGGCGCGGGAGTCGTGCAGCCAGAACACCGCGAGGGCGATCAGATAGCGGATCGCGAAGCTCAGCACGATCGCCAGCAGGAACGACACCAGGAAGAACGGCAGGCGTTCCGGCGGCGGGAAGCTGATCCCGAACGCCGCCCACCCGGCCAGCATCGGCAGATAGCCGCGCCCGAGCGCGGTGTACAGCGCCCGGCCGAGATCGTCGGCCAGCCACCAGAGCTGGAGGTCGACGGGCCGGTGCAGGTCGATGGAGATGTCGCCCGTCCTGATCCGCTGGGTCAGCTCCATCCCGCCGAAGATCGCCACCGGGCCGATGAGGGCCTGGGTCAGGAACGAGAAGGTGATCGCGTCGGTGACCGAGTACCCGCCGAGCCCCGGGCTCTCCTTCCACAGCGCGATCAGGATGTAGGCCCGCACGAACCCGAAGAGCGTGTTGCTGACCGCCTCACCGAACGCCGCCAGCCGGTACGCCGAGTACCGCCGGAACGAGAACCACAACACCCACCCGTACGCCACCCGACCCCCTCGCCAAGCCCGGCCAGCCTACGTCGCCGCCCGCCGGGACGCCCGGGGAATCCGGCTTCCGTGAGTGACCGGCCGGAAGTCGGGAAATGTACTTGTATGACTACTTTCGGTTACTTCATCTCTTCGGAGGAGCACACTCCGACGGCGCTCGTGGGCCAGGCGGCACTCGCCGAGCAGGCCGGGTTCGAGGGACTGTGGATCTCCGACCACTACCATCCGTGGCTGGACGCCCAGGGGCAGGCCCCGCTCGTCTGGGCGACGATCGGCGCGATCACCCAGGTCTGCGAGCTGCCGATCACCACGGCCGTCACCTGCCCGACGGTCCGGATCCATCCGGCGATCATCGCCCAGGCGGCGGCGACCGCGCAGCTCCTGGCCAGGGGCAGGTTCCGGCTCGGGGTGGGCACGGGCGAGGCGCTGAACGAGCACATCCTCGGCGACAAATGGCCTGCGGCGGACGAGCGGCTGGCGATGCTGGAAGAGGCGATCGAGGTGATCCGGGCGCTGTTCACCGGAGAGCTGGTCAACCACCGCGGCGAGTTCTACGAGGTCGACACGGCGCGGCTGTACTCGCTGCCCGACGAGCTGCCGCCGATCTTCATCTCGGGGCTGGGGCCCAAGTCGACCGATCTGGCGGGCCGGATCGGTGACGGCTACATCTCCGTCAAACCCGACAAGGAGCTCGTCGACCGGTTCCGGGCCGCCGGGGGAGCGGGCAAACCCACCCAGGCCGGGCTGAAGGTCTGCTGGGGGCCCGACGAGAAGGCCGCGCGGGAACTCGTCCACAAGCTCTGGCGGAACGAGGCCATTCCCGGGCAGGCTTCGCAGCTCCTGCCGCTGCCCGTCCACTTCGACGAGGTCTCGCGGCTCGTCACCGTGGACGACCTGCGCAACGCGTGCGGGCCCGACCCCGAGCAGCACGTCAAGGCGATCAAGGCGTATGTCGACGCCGGATACGACGAGATCTACATCAGCCAGATCGGCCCCGACCAGAAGGGCTTCTTCGACTTCTACGAGCGCGAGGTCCTGCCGGCCGTCCGCGCCCTGTGAACCTGGGAAAGGCGAGAGACCCCACCGGGTGCACGGGTCCGGTGGGGTCTCTCTAGGGGATCAGCACAGGGAGGGGGGAGGTTCGCCCGTGCTTCTCGTGGTTCTTAGTGGAACTGCTCGTCCTCGGTGCTGCCCTTGTAGGCGGTGGTGGAGGAGTTGGGGTTGATCGCGGTGGAGACGGCGTCGAAGTAGCCGGTGCCGACCTCACGCTGGTGCTTGGTCGCGGTGTAGCCGCGGGCCTCGCTGGCGAACTCGCGCTCCTGCAGGTCGACGTAGGCGGTCATGCCCTCGCGGGCGTAGCCGTGCGCCAGGTCGAACATGGAGTAGTTGAGGGCGTGGAAGCCGGCCAGGGTGATGAACTGGAACTTGAAGCCCATGTGGCCGAGCTCGCGCTGGAACTTCGCGATGGTCGCGTCGTCCAGGTGCTTCTTCCAGTTGAAGGAAGGCGAGCAGTTGTAGGCCAGCATCTGGTCCGGGTACTCGGCCTTGACGGCCTCGGCGAACTTGCGGGCCAGCTCGAGGTCCGGGGTGCCGGTCTCCATCCAGATGAGGTCGGAGTAGGGCGCGTAGGCCAGGGCGCGGGCGATGCAGGGCTCGACGCCGTTGCGGACCCGGTAGAAGCCCTCGGCGGTGCGCTCGCCGGTGATGAAGGGGCGGTCGCGCTCGTCCACGTCGGTGGTGATGAGGGTCGCGGCCTCAGCGTCGGTCCGCGCGATCACCAGGGTGGAGACGCCTTCGACGTCGGCCGCGAGGCGGGCCGCGTTCAGGGTCTTGATGTGCTGGTTGGTCGGGATGAGGACCTTGCCGCCCAGGTGACCGCACTTCTTCTCGGAAGCGAGCTGGTCTTCCCAGTGGACGCCCGCGGCGCCGGCCTCGATCATGCCCTTCATCAGCTCGTAGGCGTTGAGCACGCCACCGAAGCCGGCCTCGGCGTCCGCGACGATCGGCGCGAGCCAGTGCGGAGCGGACTCGTCGCCCTCGGACCAGGTGATCTGGTCGGCGCGGCGGAGGGCGTTGTTGATGCGCTTGACGACGGCCGGAACGGAGTTGGCCGGGTAGATCGACTGGTCCGGGTAGGTCTGGCCGGACAGGTTGGCGTCACCGGCGACCTGCCATCCCGACAGGTAGATGGCCTTGAGGCCCGCCTTGACCTGCTGGACGGCCTGGTTGCCGGTCAGCGCGCCGAGAGCGTGGACGTAGTCCTCGGTGTGGACGAGGTCCCACAGGCGCTCGGCGCCGAGGCGGGCCAGCGTGTGCTCAACCTGAACCGAACCGCGCAGGCGGATGACATCCTCGGCCGTGTAGGTCCGCTCGATGCCGTTCCAGCGCTCGTTGGTGTTCCAGTCGTTCTGCAGAGCTTCAGCTGCGCCCTTGAGGCGACCTTCAGTCATTGTCTTGCTCCCTATCTGTGTCGTCCCCTGGGTGCTTGCCTCTGAGTCTGCATCTCTTGACGTCAAGGTTCTACCGGTAAGTAATAGAAACTTCTGCTGTTTTTCCGCTAGCATCAACCCATGGCCGTCTTGCGAAGCGAAGAATCGCTGAACTTGTCGAGTGGTGTAGACCTTTCCGTGTTCGGGCAGCGTCTGCGCCACCTCCGCCGTCAGCGCGGTTACACCCTGTCTGAGCTGGGCGAACGCGTCGGACGAGCCCCCTCGCAGCTCTCCCTTCTGGAGAACGGAAAACGCGAACCGAAGCTTTCGCTGCTCCAGGCGCTCGCCAACGCCCTGGGCGTGCCCGTCGAGGAACTTCTGCAAAAAGAAGCGCCCTCCCGGCGCGCGCAGCTCGAGATCGCCCTCGAAGAGGCCCAGCGCGACCCGATCTACCAGCAGCTCGGCCTGTCCTACCTGAAGGCGTCCAAGCGGCTCCCCAACGACATCCTCGAACACCTGCTCGGTCTGTACGACGAGCTGAAGCGGTCCAGGACCAAGCCCACGGCGTCGCCGGAAGAGGCGCGGATCGCCAACGCCGAGCTGCGGCGCAAGATGCACGACCGGGGCAACTACTTCGGCGAGATCGAGCAGGTCGCCCGCAAGACCCTCGACGCCATCGGCTACAAGGCCGGCGCCCTCTCCCAGGGGATGCTGATGACCCTGGTCGGCCACTTCGGCTACAGCCTGCGCTACGTCCAGGACCTGCCGCGCTCCGTCCGGTCCGTCACCGACCAGCGCAACCGGCGGATCTACCTCGAACGCGAACAGCTCGGGATGCACACCCCCCGGACGATCCTGCTGCAGACCCTCGGCCACATCGCCCTCGGCCACTCGGTGCCCCGCGACTTCGCCGACTTCCTGCGCCAGCGCGTCGAGGCCAACTACTTCGCCGCCGCCATGCTCATCCCCGAACCGGCCGTCGTGCCCTACCTGCGCGACGCCAAGGCCAACCGGGAACTGTCGGTCGAGGACCTCGCCGACGTGTTCTCCGTCTCCTACGAGATGGCCGCCCACCGGTTCACCAACATCGCCACCCACCACCTCGACCTGCGCTGCCACTTCACCAAGAACGACGAGAGCGGCACGATCTACAAGGCGTACGCCAACGACGGGCTGCTGTTCCCCGCCGACGAGGACGGCGCGATCGAGGGCCAGCGGATGTGCCGCCAGTGGGGCGGACGGCGCGTGTTCAACAGCCACGACCGGTTCTCGGTCTTCTACCAGTACACCGACACCCCCAAGGGCACCTACTGGTGCCTGTCCCACATCGACCCCTCGCACGAGCGCGACTTCGCGATCACCCTCGGCGTCCGGTTCGAGGACTCCCGCTGGTTCCGCGGCCGCGAGACCCAGAACCGCGTCAAATCGGCCTGCCCGGACGGCGACTGCTGCCAGCTCCCCCCGGCCGAACTCGCCGCCCGCTGGGAGGGCCAGGCGTGGCCGTCGGCCCGCGCCCACTCCCACGTCCTGTCGGTGCTCCCGCCCGGCGCCTTCCCCGGCGTCGACGAGGCCGACGTCTACACCTTCCTGGACAAGCACAGCCAGGACTAGGGTTTTCGGACGTCCGCACCGATGTCCCGATCCATATGTGAACTGGACGTTTCGGCGAGTTAAGTTCAGGGGTCGGTCCACGCACCCCCGCGTACGACGGTGAATGATCGGAGATACCGGCATTGTTCTTCCCCCTGGGGCGGTTCTTCCCTTAGAAGGGAGTTTCTGTGCTCGCTGAAGCCTCAGACTGGCTGCGGAGGCGCTCGAGCGTCGCCGCGGACTGGCCGGTCGCCGATCTGCTGGAGCTGAAGGGCTCGACGCGGATCAGTGTCGTCCTGCCCGCGCGGGACGAACAGGACACCGTCGGGGTGATCGTTTCGGCGATCCGGCGGGATCTGGTGGAGCGGGCGCCGCTCGTCGACGAGATCGTGGTGATCGACTCGCGCTCCGTGGACGACACCGCCACGGTGGCGTCCGCCGCCGGGGCCAAGGTCTTCGCCCAGGACACCGTCCTGCCCCGGCTGCCGTCCCTGTCGGGCAAGGGTGAGGCGCTGTGGAAGTCGCTGCACGTCACCACCGGCGATCTGGTGGTGTTCGTGGACGCCGACCTGCTCAACTTCTCCTCGACGTTCGTGACGGGGCTGCTCGGGCCGCTGCTCAGCGAGCCCGCCGTCTCCCTGGTCAAAGCCTGCTACGACCGGCCCTACAACGGATCGGAGGCGGCGTTCGCCGGAGGCGGGCGCGTCACCGAACTGGTCGCCCGGCCCCTGATCAACATGCACTGGCCGCAGCTCGCGGGCGTCGTGCAGCCGCTGTCGGGGGAGTACGCGGGCCGCCGCGCCCTGCTGGAACGGCTGCCGTTCGTCACCGGTTACGGGGTGGAGCTGGGGCTGCTGCTGGACGCCGTCGGCATGGCGGGGCTGGACGCGCTCGCCCAGGTCGATCTCGGGGTGCGGGTGCACAGCCACAACTCCACCGAGGCGCTGGGCGCGATGGCGTCGCAGATCATGCAGACGGCCTGGACCAGGCTGGACCGGCAGGGGCTGATGCTGTCGCTGTCGCAGCCGGCGTCCGAGCTGACCCAGTTCCACCGGAGCCCGTCGGGCTATGCCCCCGCCGACCGGGACGCCTCTGTGGGGGAACGCCCGCCGATGATCCAAATCCCGGAGTACGCGTCCTTGCAGCCACGTTGATTAGATAGATCACCCTATGGGTAGGGATGGTCACAAGCGGTGTGGCGCTGCGACGGGGCAGTCTTCGGGGGGCCCCACAAATGAACTTCACACAAACCTGGCAGTCGGTGGTCGACAGCGTGGCGACGACGGGGCCCAAGATCCTCGTCTTCCTGTGCATCATGGTCGTCGGCTGGATCGTCTCGCGTGTGCTGCGCGGAGTGGTCCAGAAGCTGCTGAACAAGGTCGGACTCGATCGATGGGTGGGGGACACCCCGCTCGGTGACGGTCTGTCGCGCAGCGGCTGGGGCGCGAGCAAGCTGGTGGCCAGCATCGTCTACTGGGCGCTGCTGCTGGTGACCTTGCAGATGGCGTTCGGCGTCTTCGGCGCCAACCCGGTCAGCGACATGCTGGCCGCGGTCGTGGCGTGGCTGCCGCGCGCGGCCGTCGCCGTCATCCTGATCGTGGTGGCCGCGGCCATCGCCAAGGTCGTCAAGGACCTCGTGCTCGCCGCGACCGGCGCACTGTCCTACGGCCACGTGCTGGCGGCCGCCGCCTCGATCTTCGTCCTGGCGATCGGCGTCATCGCGGCGCTGAACCAGGTGGGGATCGCGACTTCGGTCACCACGCCGATCCTGGTCACCGCCCTCGCCACCGTCGGCGCGATCGTCGCGATCGGTGTCGGCGGCGGACTGATCAAGCCGATGCAGGCCCGCTGGGAGCGGATGCTGACCCGGGCCGAGAAGGACGCCGGTATCGGTTCCGCAGCCGACCGGGGACGCGAGGACGCCATGCGGGGCGTCCAGAGCGTCAGCGAGAAGACGACGAACCAGCAGTAGCCGTCCGGAGCTCGCGTTCGAGGGTGGTGGCCCGCAGGAGTGCCCAGTCGTACTCCTCGCCGGGCCACCATCCTTTTTCCATGCACACTTCGAGGAAGCCGTGCCGGTAGTCCAGCAGGGACTGCTCGGTCACTTCGAGGCCCGAGGCCTCGATGATGTCGCGGACGGCGGCGGCGTGCTGGTCGGCGGCGGCCATCAGGGCCGGGACCTGCTCCAGTTCGTCCAGCCGGTCGAGGAGTTCGTCGTGGAGTGAGCGCATGACTCCCAACAGTACGTCCCTTTACTCAAGCGTCCTAATGGGCAGATGTTTTGATGACAAAGGGACCGCCGCTCTTGTGATAATTCGCACAGGAGATGACCTCTACTCAGCGGTAATATTCCGGTGCTACCGTGGGTAACACACGTTATTGGACTCCGCGTCCTACTTCGCTGAGAGGTCACCACCACGATGTCCGACGCACCGAAGAGCTTCTCCCTGGAGCTCACCGAAGATGTCCGGGACGCCCAGGCCTGGTGCCACGAGTTCGCCCGTGACGTCATCCGCCCGGCCGCGGAGGAGTGGGACGAGCGCGAGGCCACCCCCTGGCCGATCATCCAGGAGGCCGCGAAGATCGGCCTCTACTCCCTCGACTTCTTCGCCACCCAGTCCTTCGAGGACTCGGGACTCGGCATCCCGGTCACCTTCGAGGAGCTGTTCTGGGGCGACGCCGGCATCGCGCTGGCCATCGTCGGCACCGGTCTGGCCGCCGCGTCCCTCGCCACCACCGGCACCCCCGAGCAGATCGCCGAGTGGGCGCCGCAGATGTTCGGCACCGCCGACGACGTCAAGCTGGGCGCGTTCTGCGCGTCCGAGCCGAACGCGGGCTCCGACGTCGGCTCGATCCGCTGCAAGGCCGTCTACCAGGAAGCCACCGACGAGTGGGTCCTCAACGGCGTCAAGACCTGGGTGACCAACGGCGGTATCGCCAACATCCACGTGGTCGTCGCGTCGGTCTTCCCCGAGCTGGGTTCGCGCGGCCAGGCGTCGTTCATCATCCCGCCGAACACCCCGGGCTTCTCCCAGGGCCAGAAGTTCAAGAAGCACGGCATCCGCGCGTCGCACACCGCCGAGGTCATCCTCGACAACGTGCGGCTGCCCGGCAACCTGCTGATCGGCGGCAAGGAGAAGTTCGACGCCCGCATCGCCCGGGTCCGTGAGGGCAAGCGCGCCGCCGGCCAGGCCGCCATGAAGACGTTCGAGACGACCCGTCCGACGGTCGGCGCGATGGCGCTCGGCGTCGCGCGCGCCGCCTACGACTACGCGCTCGGCTACTCCCGTGAGCGCGAGCAGTTCGGCAAGAAGATCGGTGACTTCCAGGCCATCGCCTTCAAGCTCGCCGACATGAAGACCCAGATCGACGCGTCCCGCCTCCTGGTCTGGCGCGCGGCGTGGATGGCCCGCCAGATGAAGCCGTTCGAGAACGCCGAGGGCTCCATGGCCAAGCTCCACGCCTCGGAGACCGCGGTCCGCGTCACCGAGGAAGCCATCCAGATCCTCGGCGGCAACGGCTACACCCGCGACTACCCCGTCGAGCGCATGCACCGCGACTCCAAGATCTTCACCATCTTCGAAGGCACCTCCGAAATCCAGCGCCTCGTCATCGGCCGCACCGTAACGGGCCTCCCCGTCCGGTAGCGGTTGCGCAGGAGAAAAGGAAAGGCCGCGCGAGTTCGTCGCGCGGCCTTTTCCGTTGTGGTCAGGGTTTGCGGGCTATGGCGCCGTAGGCGTCGAGGGGGGTGGGGGTGCCGAGGTCGGTGGGG